>DVMF01000037.1 GCA_018715125.1 Candidatus Coprousia avicola
GGCGACGTAGAGAACAAGGTGGGCGCGATCAGGAGGAACCTCTTCGTGCCGGTGATACCGTCAACCTACTTTTCACCATCTGCGCAAACGAATCGGCGCCGATCGCGCTAACGTACTTTCACCGGTTCCGCCAACGCTTTTCCACCGTTTTCGGCTATTCGGTGCCCCTCCTCTCGCGCGGCAGGTCCTTCAGCCGGTGGGACCTGCCCGTGATCTTGATGACGTGGCGGTGGTGGCAGACGCGGTCCGCGATCGCGCTCGCCGCCGCGTCGTCCCCGAACGCCTTCCCCCAGCCGCCGATGCCGACGTTGGTGGTGATGATGGTGGACCTCTGCTCGTAGCGCGTCGAGATCAGCTGGAAGAGCAGGTCGGCGCCGCCCTCGCCTATGTCGAGGTAGCCCAGCTCGTCGATGACGAGGAGCTTCGAGTGCGCGTAGTACTTGAGGCGCTTCTTGAGGATGCCGCGCGCCTGCGCGTCCTGCAGGTCCTCGACGAGCCTCGCGCAGTCCATGAACCTGACCTCCCGGCCGGCGCGCACGGCCTCGATGCCGATGGCCACGGCGAGGTGGGTCTTGCCCACGCCCGGGCTGCCGACGAGCAGCACGTTCTCGGCGCGCTCTATGAAGCGGAGGGTCGCGAGCTCCTCGACGCGGGCCCTCGGCACGCTCGGCTGGAAGTCCCAGTCGAAGTCGGCGAGGCCCTTCACGTAGGGGAAGCCCGAGGAGCGCATGCGCTGGCGGACGATCCTCGCCTCGCGGGCCGCGACCTCGACGCGGGTCATCTCCTCGAGGGCGGAGCAGAAGTCCCGCTCGCCCGCGGACACCATGCGCACGTAGTCGGGCAGCGAGGCCGCCATCTCGTGGAGCCCGAGCGCGGAGAGGTTGTCCCGCGCCCTGATCGAGGGGCTCGACTCGGCGACGGCCGTCATTCCGCACCGCCCCCTCCGAGCGCGTCGAGCAGGTCGAGGTTGGCGCGGGCGGCGGCGCGTATGTCGCCGTCCGCCCAGCGCTTGCCGTCGAGCGCCTCCAGGTAGTGCGCCTCGTCGTAGACGATCGGGCCGGCGCCCTCCCGCGGGTCGTGCACGGCGACCTCCTCGCCGCCCATGCGCACCCTCACCTGGCCGCCCGGCATGGCGACGACGGTGACGCGCCTGCCGATGCAGCGCCTGGGCACCGACCAGCGGCGCCCGGCGGCCCTCACGAGCATCGTGGGCGGCACGGTCTGGACGCTCACGTCCCCGACCATGGACTGCAGCAGGCGCATGTTGCCGATCGGGCGCAGGGCCTCCTTCTCCCGCATGAACAGGGCGTTCGGGGGCAGCCCCGTGGCCTCGCTCGGCTCCTCGTTGCTTCGGCGCTCGATGCGCGCGACGCACTCGAGGAGGCCCTCCCAGCCGGTGAACTCGCCCTCGTAGGCCGCGAGCCTCGACAGGAAGCGGTCGGCGCTCTCGTCCTTGCCCTTGGTCTCGGGGCTGCGCGGCCGGCAGAGCACGAGCCTGCACCCGGCCTCGCGCACGAACCTCTCGACGCGCTCGGACCTGCGCCTACTGCCGCCCTCGACGGCGACGACGGCGGGCATGTTGTCGGTCACCAGCTCCTCGGGTGCCCCGCCCAGCGTCCTGAACGTCGCCAGCAGGCACGCCAGCAGGTCGTCGGTCGTCCTCGACCTCGTCGGGATGAACACGTGCCTGCGCGAGTAGCCGAGCGTCGCGGCGAACACGCTGAACTCGTGGACCTCGCCCTCCGCGTCGGCGAGCCGCATCCCCTCCTTCCAGTCGAACTGCAGCTGCCTGCCCGGCGGAGTCTCGAACCTCGGGTGCGCCTCGGGGGCGGCGGCGCGCCCGAGGGCTATGCCCTGGCGCCGGCACCACGCCGTGAAGGCCCCGTAGCCGGGCAGCGGCGGGTCGCCGTACCTGTGGGCCAGCAGCTCGTAGACGGCGCGCTTGGTCATCCCGGGCAGCTGGGCCTTCGCCTCGACCACCGGCCTCACGCGCTCGAAGGCGCTCTCGCGCTCGGACCTGCGGTCCCCCGCCCCCGCCCCCTCCCTCCAGTATTTCGCGACCGTGTGCCGGTCCAGGCCGTGGCGCCTCGCTATGTCGCTGAAGTTCGGCTTGGTCCCGGCGGCCCTGTGCATGCTCAGCTCGCCCATCACGTTCCTCTCCATCCGCGCTCCTCCCGCAGGCTTCGGACCCTCGGATGGAGCATATTTCCGTTTGCGCGGCTGGTGAAAGCGCGTTTGCGCGGATGGCGGGTTTCCGTTAGCGCGGGTGGCGCGATGCGTTTGCGCGAATGGTGGTTTTTACATTAGCGGTATCAGCCGGTACCCTCGTTCTTCGACGTGAAGGGCTACAACGAGAGGCTCCTCGGGGCGTGCCTGGGCGCATCCGACGGCAAGCCCCACTATAGAAAGGGCGCGGCCGAGTCCGAGCTCTTCGAGCACGACCGCGCGGCGCTCTCGCCCCTGCCCGCGTCCCCGTTCGCATGCGTGACGTGGCTCACGCGTAAGTGCGACAGGCAGGGCTCCTTCAGGGCCGGCGGCGAGCACCGCTACTCGGCCGGCCCTGCCTACGCGTCCCGCGAGGTCGCCGTCGCGATGGGCGCCTTCGACGTCACCGTCGTCGGCGACGGCGGCGAGGTCGTGACGGCCTACGAGCGCGAGTGGGGCGACGCGCCGACGGACTCCGCGGACCCCACGCTCCAGCTGAGGCTGCTCTGCGTGCGCCCCGGCGGGTGGCGCGACGGC
>DVMF01000038.1 GCA_018715125.1 Candidatus Coprousia avicola
CCCGGACGGGTACCAGAAGCTGCTCGAATGGATGGGCGACGGAGAGGCCATCGACCCGGCGAAGTACGTAAGCGCGCTGGGCGAGGTGTTCGCCCAGCTGATGATGCTGCTCGGCCGCAAGGCGACTAACGAGCAGCTGCGCGCCTGCGGGCTCTACTACTCGCAGGAGAGCAAGAAGACGGCCGAGTTCCTGCGAAGCCAGCAGCCCGGCCGCGCCCAGTTCAATGCGGTGCAGGGCGGCAAGAAGAAGCACCGCAAGTGAACGCGAACGGCCTCACCTCGCGGCGCGTCAAGCTGCCGGACGGCGGGAGCGCGACACCGTACGAGTGGCGCGGCGAGGACGTCCTGATACGCGACGACGCGCTGACCATCCTGCGGTGCATCGAGCTCCTGCAGGACCCGGAGATGGACGCCGACGAGAAGAGCCGGAAGTTCATACCGCTGTTCTTCGCCGACTGGGGCGACGCCTACACGGCGTGCGACTACGACGGCGCGGAGTTCGGCGAGCTCATAGCGGCCGCCGTCTGGGACGTGTGCGGGATCGACCTCGCGGGCGACAAGCCGCACGAGAGGCCCCTGTGGGACCCGGAGGAAGACGCCGCCCTCATCCGCATCAGCTTCCGCGCCGAGTACGGCATCGACTGGGACGAGGTGCGCGGGAGCATCGGCTTCGCGGAGTTCGTGGCCCTGGTCGGCGGGTGCTCCGCCGACACGCCGCTGGGGCGCGCCATCTACTACAGGAACCCGAACACGAGGCCGAAGCCGACGAAGCACAACAAGAAGGAAGTCGAGCAGTGGGACCGCCTCCACAGGGCCTACGCGCTCGGCGCGAGAAGCCGTAGCTCACACGGCGCGAACGAAGGGAACGACGCGGCGATGAACGACGCGTTCGCCGCACTCAAACGCGCAGCGAGGTGAGCACATGGCAGCTGACGGCTCCGTAATCATCGAGGCCGTACTCGACACCAGCAAGGTCGAGAAGGGCGTCAAGGACGTAAACAGCAGCCTGAACGGCGTTAGCTGGAAAGGGATAACGGAGGGCGACAAGGCGGCGCAGAAGCTATCCGGCTCGCTCAAGAGCGCGGGAACCGCCGCGACGGTCGGCCTCACGACGCCCATCGTCGCCGCCGGCGCGGCGGCCTTCGCCACCGCGTCCAACTACGAGCAGGCGACCGCCCGCATACAGTCCGCCCTCGGCCTCACCGCCGACGAGGCCGAGCGGCTGGGCGACGTGGGAGAGGGCATCTACGAGAACGGCTTCGGCCAATCGCTCGAACTCGTGGACGACGCCCTCATCTCCGTGCGCCAGAACCTCGGCGACCTCAACGACGCCGACCTCACGTACGTCACGCAGTCGGTGCTGACGCTCTCGGACACGCTCGGCATGGACGTCAACGAGAGCATACGCGGCGTGAACGCGCTCATGGACGGCTTCGGCCTGTCCGCGCAGGACGCCATGGACTTGTTCGTCGCGGGCGCTCAGGACGGGCTCAACTACAGCGATGAGCTCGGCGACAACCTCGCGGAGTACGGCCCTCGCTTCGCGCAGATGGGCTTCTCGGCCCAGGAGTACTTCTCCATCCTCAAGGCGGGCACCGAGAGCGGCGCGTACAACCTCGACAAGGTGAACGACTTCCTCAACGAGTTCCAGACCTCGCTCGTGGACGGTCGCATGGACGAGAGCATCGGGCGATTCAGCGAATCCACGCAGCAGCTCTTCCAGAGCTGGAAGGAGGGCGGCGCGACCGGCCAGCAGGTGTTCGAGGCCGTGCTGGGCGAGCTGGCGAAGATGCCCGACGGCTACGACAAGGCGAACCTCGCCTCCACGCTGTGGTCGAGCCTCGGCGAGGACAACGCCATGGGCATGATCACGAGCCTCGCGGGCGTCGAGAACAAGTACGGCGACGTGGCAGGCGCGGCCCAGGAGGCGGCGGACAGCGCCTCGGACAGCTTCGCGGGCAAGGCGGCGTCCGCCATGCGCGAGCTGCAGGGGGCTATCGAACCGCTCGGGCAGCCGCTCCTCAACATCGCCACCAACGTCGCGGGCGTCGTGAAGTCGTTCGGCGAGTGGTTCGACGGCATCGGCGAGGGCGGCCAGATGGCCGTGCTCGCCATCGCGGGCATACTCGCCGCCATCGGGCCCGTGCTGTCCGTGGCAGGCAACCTCCTGACGGTCATCCCGGCGATCACCGCAGCGGTCGGGGGCGCAACGGCCGCGACGGGGGCGGCGGCGGGCTCCGCAGGCGTCCTCGGCGGCGCTCTCACGGCGCTGACCGGTCCGGTAGGAATCGTGCTCGGAGTGCTCGCGGGCCTCACGGCGGCAATCGTGTACCTGTGGAACACCAACGAGGGGTTCCGCGCGGCGGTCACCGAGGCGTGGAACGCCATCTGGGGCACTATACAGGGCGTCATCGCGCAGCTGCAGCCGTACGTCGAGCAGGCGTGGGCGGCCATCTCCAACGCGGTCACGCAGGCCATGAACGTCATCATGCCCATCGTGAGCGCGGGCTTCCAGTTCATCATAGCCGTGGCGGTCCCCATCCTGCAGCAGCTCCTGCAGAACGTCGGCAGCGCGTTCCAGAACATCCTCCAGACCATCACCGGCGTGATGAACGGCGTCGCGCAGATCATCCAGGGCGCGTGGGCGCTCATACAGGGAATCTTCCATACGGTACTCGGGCTCATCAACGGCATCGTGACCGGGGACTTCTCGCAGATGCAGGCGGGCATCGAGGGCATCATGTCGGGCATCACCGGCATCATCTCGGGAGCGTGGAACGTCATCGTTAGCTTGGTGAGCGGGGCCATCAACGGAATAGTCACGAACGTGCAGAACGGCCTCAACACCGCGCTCTCGGTGGTTCAGGGAATCTTCAACGGCATCGAATCCGCCATCGACGGCGCGATGAACGGCGCGAAGAACATCGTCTCCGGCGTCATCAACGCCATCAAGGGCTTCTTCAACTTCCGCATCTCGTGGCCGCACATCCCGCTGCCGCACATCCACTACGACCTCATCAGCGTGCCGCTGCTCGGCAGCATCCCGAACCCCGCCACGCTACGCGTCGAGTGGTACGCGAAGGGCGGCGTGTTCAACGGGCCGAGCGTCATCGGCGTGGGCGAGGCGGGGCGCGAGGCCGTCGTGCCGTTCAACAAGCGCGGCGCTGCACCTCTCGCGGAGGGCATCGCCGACCGGCTCGAAAGCCTGGGCAAGGGCGGCGGCGACACGAATGTGACCATCAACGTGTACGCGACCGTGCGGGAGGAGGCGGACATCCGCAAGCTCTCGCGCGAGATCGCGAAGGAGATAAGGCGCGCAGAGCTTAGGCAGGGGGCGTTCGCGTGATATACAACGGATTCGACTTCTCCCCGTGGTTCGACACGAGGCTCATCACGCGCTCGCTCATGCCCGGGTACGACGTGGAGACCGAGGACCTTCCGGGAAGGCCCGGAGAGCGTTTCATGCGCGCGAAGCTCAAGCCGCTCGCCATCACGGTCCGCGCGAAGTGGAGGGCGCGGCCGGCCGACGACATGGCCGCGCTGCGCCGTACCATGGTGCCGCGCCTCATGTGCCTCAAGGAAGCGCCGCTCGTCCTCGACGACGAGCGGCACCTTGGCCTGAGCTACATGGCCGTGCTCACCTCCCCCGGCGAGCTCGACAACCTGTGGCACACGGGCAGCGCCGACCTTGAGTTCACGGCGTACGACCCCATCGCCTACGGCGCGACCAAGCGCGGCACCGTCGGCTACAGCACCCAGCTCATGGTCGGCGGCTCCTACGAGACGAAGCCGGTCGTCACATGCAAGCCGGGCGGGAGCGTGAGCTACCTGCGCCTGACCGACATGGGCAGCGGCAAGTACGTGCAGGTCACCGCCTCGCTCACATCGTCGACCGAGGTCGTGTTCGATATGGAGAACGAGCAGGCGACCGTGAACGGCGAGAACCACGCTGTGACGTACGACAGCGACTACTTCGCCCTGCAGCCCGGGGCCAACAGCCTCCGGCTTTCGAGCGGCAGCGGCACCATCGAGTACACCGAGAGGCACGTGGGATAATGAGGCTCTGGGTCACCGACAGGTTCGAGAACTTCAAAGGGCCAATCAAGACGATGTTCTCCTGCGTGGACACGCGGGAGGTGAACGGCGAGAACGCCCTGACAATCTCGTGCCTCGCGCACCTTGAGAAGGGCGACCGCATCGTGTGGCAGGACCTCAAGGGGCGCTGGCGCGAGAACATCGTGGACGGCGTGACCGAGGAGCGCGCACGCGCCGGCATCGTCTACACCTACTACTGCCCGACCTCCGCGCAGGTGGAGCTGTCCGGCGACTACCTTGAGGACAAGCGCCCGCTCAACACCACGGCGAGCGTCGCCATGGCGTCCGCGCTCTCCGAGAGCCGCTGGGCGGTGGGCACCGTGGCGGACCTCGGGCAGAGCGGCACCAACTTCTACCATACGAACGCGTGGCAGGCGGTCCACGACGTGGCGGACACGTGGGGCGGCGAGCTCGAGTTCGAGATCGCCGTGAGCGGCACGCAGGTGACCGCCCGGCGCGTGCACCTGCGAGAGCGCGTGGGAGGCGACACCGGCAAGCGTTTCACCTACACGAAGGACCTCGTATCCGTCAAGCGCGAGGTGGACGAGGGCAACGTCGCGACCGCGCTCTACGGCTACGGAAAGGCACCGGAGAGCACGGACGAGGACGGAAACCTCACCGGAGGCTACGAGCGCAAGCTGACGTTCGGCGACGTGAACGGCGGGCAGAACTGGGTCGGCGACGCCGACGCGCTCGCCCGCTGGGGACGCCCCGACGGAAACGGCGGGAATGCCCACGTGTTCGGCGACGTGGAGTTCGAGGACTGCGAGGACCAAGCGGAGCTGCTGGCGCTCACGAAGGCGGAGCTGGCGGACCGCTGCACGCCGAAGGTCTCCTACGAGGTGGACGCCGTATCGCTCGCCCGTGCGGGCGAGGGCTTCGAGGGCGCGGACGAGGGCGACACCGTGCTGGTCATCGACGAGGTGTACGACCCGCCACTACGCGTGCAGGCGCGCATCACCAAGGTCGAGGAGGACCAGCTGACCGAGGGCAAGGCAACCTACACCATCGGCAACTTCCGAACCGTCGGCGAGATCATGGCGGCGCAGAGGTCGAACATCAAGAAGGCCGCCTCCAACCTCAAGCAGACCATCACCAACGCAGTCAACAGCTCAAACGCAGCGGCGTCCGACAAGTGGGGCGCGAGCCTCACGCAGACGCAGGCGTACCTCGAGGCGTTCGCGAGCGACAAGGCGGACAGCGCGCAGCAGGGCGCGACAAGCGCGGCGAAGGACTACTCCGACGAGATAGCCGAGGAGCTGGACGCCGCGCTTAAGGAGTACGCCGACAACGGGGACACCACGCTCGAAAACCTCCTCAAGGAGTACACCGACGACGGCCTGCTCAACCTCGACGAGGTGCTGCGCCTCTACACGCAGACCTCCATCGAGCAGAGCGAGGAGGTGCTGCGCGCCATAGACGAGGCGAACAAGCAGTACCTTGAGAGCATCACCGACGCGCTCGACGCGTCGCTCGACGCCGCCACCAACGCCATCGACGCCCTTGAGAGCGAGCTGTCGAAGGTTCCGGACGACATCCGCGACCAGATCATCGACATGCTCAACGAGGAGCTGAACACCACGGGCGGGTGGGTGTACGAGGAGCCCGGGCAGGGCATCATGGTCTACGACCGACAGCCGCCCAACGCCACGCAGTGCGTGAAGATAGGCGGCGGCGTCATCGGCGTGTCGAATCAGAAGAACTCGTCCGGCAACTGGATGTTCAGGACGGCCATCGACGGCGATGGAATCAACGCCGACCAGATCGTGACCGGACGCATCGTCGGCGGAAGCAGCTACTGGGACCTCGACAGCGGCACCTTCTACCTGCGCAGCGGCAACATCCTCATCACCGACGCGAACAACAACAAGGTATACATCAACGCCACGAACGGCTTCCAGATTCGAGACAGCGGCAACCGGATCATCGCGGGCACCGTCATCATGAGCGACGGGACCGCCATGTTCCGCTGCAACATGGTGGGCACATCATCGTCCAACTACATCACGACCGGCACGACAGTAAACGGAAACTCCGGCGCGTCGTTTATCAAGGGGAGCACCAATTACTTCGAGGTCGAAGCTGTTCATGCGGTCGACAGTCCCGACTCGTCCTCGACGGACGGCTGCGGTATGTCAACGCTCGACTACGGCTTCCTCCACGCAAACAGGTACTACCGTCAGCTGTGGCTGCATCCGCCCGTATACAAAGGGTATATGAGCCAACCGCCGCAAGAGCTATACATGCGGGCATCTGGCAGCAGCGGAGGGGGTGCCGGATACGTCGCGCTGCGCAACAGCGACGACGATCAAGTCTACATAGATGACGACCGCCTAGACCTCGACAGCACCGGAACCGCCCGAATCAGAGCGCCGAGGTTCGCCATCGGAACCGATCCGAACAGCGGAGGAACCTACGGCATCACCGGCAGCAGGAACGTGGTACTCACAATCGCCGACAACGGAAATGGCGGCGTGCGGTGGACGTACGGAACCGTCAACTTCATCAACGGTATATGCACTAGCTGGCCCCAATAGGAGGAACCGGATGGATAGCAGGGAACCAAAGCAAACACCAGAACCAACCTACGCAGAGCAGCCCAAGGCGAAGGAGGCAAGCATCAGCCTCACCGCGCAGGACGACCGCGCCATGACCGCTGCGGTCGCGTCCATGGCGATGGCCATGGCGGGCCTCATGGGCCCCGCAGAAGAGGCCGCGCTGAACGATGCGGCAGCCAAGCTGATGGAAGGAGGAGAAGATGGCGACGCATGAACTGACGCTTGACGTCGACAAGTCCTCGGCGCTCGCCGCCGAGATCATCACGGCGCGCGTGGGAGACACCGGGACGGTCATCAAGGCCACGGTGCTCAAGGACGGCGCGGCGCTCACGGGCGCGGCCGCTCGATTCCAGGCGGTGAAGCCCGACCACACCTACGCCGACCAGAGTGCGAGCGTTTCGGGAAACACGGTGACGGTCACGCTCGACCCCAAGTTCCTCAGCGTCCCCGGGATCATCAAAACGGCGTACTTCCGCCTCACAGCATCCGGCAAGGTCGAGACCACGCCGGACATCTGGATAAACGTCCTGCCCGATGCGGAATCGCAGGCGGAGGACCCGACCGGGCCGTACGTATCCGAGGTCGAAAGTCTCATCGCGCAGCTGAACTCGATCAAGTCGCAGATGCAGACCGCGACCAACTCGGCGAACACGGCGGCCGGCAAGGCGAACACCGCAGCGAGTTCCGCCGACGACGCGGCGGACCGCGCCAACGACGCCGCCGACGACGCCCTCGACGCCGCCGACCAGGCGACGGATGCGGCCGCAGCCGCAAACGCGGCGGCGGGCAGCGCGAACGCGGCGGCGAGCTCGGCGAACAGCGCCGCAGCCGAGGCAGAGGACGCGGCCGCCGAGGCTATCGCCGCAGCCGGCATGGTGTCGCAGGACAAGACCATCTTCCTCTCCTACGACACGGTTGGAGACATTGACTACCTGACCCTTACGGACGAAAGCGAGGACTGACATGGCAAGCAAGACCCACATCATGAGCGACGAGACGGGGCAGCGCATCGCCGCCGCGCTTGAGGCGATGGCGCGCGGGTCCCTACTGTCCTACGACGACGAGGCGGGCGAGTACGCCGGCGTCGACAAGTGGCTGCGCTCCATGCGCGACGGACGCATCTACACGGTGAAGGTGCCGACTGGCAGCGCCGTGGCGTGCGTCAAGGCCGACGCCAACGAGGGCATCGCCGTGCCGACGCCCGGAAGCAACGCGGCGGCCGCCATCGACCCGTACGCCGCCATCGCCCCCTTCTTCCACATCGACTGCAACGCCACGGTGGACGCCGACGGCGTTCCCCACGTCACGGCCATCTCTGGCGACGGAATGTTCGCCCGCACCGGCGGAAACGGGAACGTATGGGTGCTCGCTCCGGTGCTGTTCTGGAAGGTCGCGGACGATTCCGAGGGCGACTACACGGTCATCTCCATCTCCGACACGCAGCTCCCGGGCTTCTCGCCGCAGCCCGGCGCGGAACTGCCCGACGGGAGCCTCCGCCCCTGCATGCTTTACGCCAAGTACGCGCTCTCGACCTACGACGGCGAGGCCGCGAGCGTGTCGGGGGCGCAGCCGCGCACCCGCGACGTCAGCCACAACTCGCTCGTCACCATCTGCAAGACGGCGACCACCGGCTACAGCGGCCGCAGCATCGCGGACGACTGGTACCTCAAGGTCATGTTCCTGATGAAATACGCCACGAAGAACAGCCAGAGCGTGTTCCAGGGCTGCACGAGCTACAACATCATCAAGCCCGTGACCGTCGCGGCGTCGAACCAGAGCTACGTGGTGGTGGCCAAGAACCACGGGTACGTGGCGGGCAGCGCAGTCATGATCGGGACGGGCGGCACAAGCACCGATCGTGGTGCAGCCGCCGCCCACGACGTGCTGGACTACGGCATCATCAAGCGCATCGAGGGCCACGACGAGAGCAACGATAGGCTCATCCTCGACCGCGCCGCGACCACCGCCGTGGGCAACACGGTGTTCACCGCGCCATGGCCGACGGGCTGCTGCGACGGCGTGCAGGGCGACGGCTCCCCCACATCCCGCACGAACGCCAAGGAGCCGTTCTCCCTGCAGGGCATCGAGACGGCCATGGGCATGTACGAGGTCATGAGCGGAGTGGCGCTCAAGTACGACGGCTCCGCCTGCAACCTCATGGTGCTGCACGACACCAAGAAGGAGGCGTCGAGCATCAGCGCGGACTACGTTGACACGGGCGTGGACCTGCCGGTGTCGGCGTCCGAGGGGTGGAAGTACCCGGTGCGCCTCTCGAACGCCGGGGGCATGCTAGTCGGTACCGGCTCCGGGGCATCCACGACCACTGGCGTGTGCGACGGCACCTACACGCACGCGCAGACGACCAACGCGGAGCGAGAGTTCCACTCGCTGGGCGGCTTGACCGTCGGCTCGTACGCGGGCCTGTGGTGCGTCAACGGCAGCGGCGCCCTGTCGAACGCCGGGTGGGACATCGGGTCGCGCCTCTCTGGCACTGGTCGCTCAAGGGGGTGAATCGCCGCAAGGCGAGAGGGGGCGAAGCCCCCTCTTAAAGGGTATGCGGTATAATCGCGCGCAGGGATTCGCGGCGACGGCTCCCGATGTTTTCTGTTCCACTCGCTGGGCAACTTGACCAACGGCTCGAACGCGGGCCTGTGGTACGTCAACGGCAACAACGCCCTGTCGAACGCCAGGTGGAACATCGGGTCGCGCCAATCTGGTTGACATGCGCCTCGCTCTCATTACGCCGCGTCTACCCGCGCCGACCGGAAACGGGAGGCAGCGGGCATGCCTCGTCAACCGACGGAAATGGCCACGACCACCGGGCTGGTAGCTCAGGCGAACGCTCGGACGGCAACCAGAGAGGTGAACCGGTCGGAATGAAGACGTACTGCAGGGGCCTCAGAATCAATCGCGCCATCGTGGAGGAGGCGTACCGCGAGTGGTGCGAGGCCCCTGCGGGAAAGAAGAACGCGTGGCGCGTCGCGCATGAGCACGGGAGCGCCGCGAACCTCATAGACGAGGTGACGCGCGAGATCAAGGAGCGCCGCCTCGTATTCGAGCCCATCCACCGCTACGACCACATAGAGCCGACGAACGGAAAGGTGCGCACCATCGGCGTGTCCTCCGTGAAGCAGCAGCTCGTCGATTACGTCGTGGTCCACTGCTGCGCCGACTTCCTCAAGGCGCGGGTGGGGCACTACCAGGCATCGAGCGTGAAGGGAAAGGGGGCGACCTTCACCATGCGCACCATTCGTAAATGGGTGACAGGGGGGGGTCCTCGCTTCTTCGTCAAGATGGACGTGCGAAAGTGCTACCCCTCCACCAGGCACGACGTCGTGCTGGGGATATTCCGCAAGTACGTCGCCTCTCCTGACGTCCTCTACTGCATCGAATCGCTCCTCGCGACCTACACGGGCGGCGGCCTTGAGATCGGCAGCTACTTCTCGCTGCGCGCCGAACAGCTCGTGCTGTCGTTCGCGTACCACCACGTCGAGGGGCTGCACAAGGAAAGGCGTGGAAAGAAACGGGCGCTGGTTGCGCACCAGCTGTGGTACATGGACGATGTGCTTCTGATGGGCAACGACAAGCGCGACCTCAAGGCCGCAGCCCGCTCGCTTGAGAGGTACATGAGGAGCGAGCTGGGACTTGAGCTCAAGCCGTGGAAGATATGCCGCGTCGGTGAGGACGAGCCCATCGACATGGGCGGCTACGTCGTGCGCCCTTCGCACGTCGAGGTCCGCGCCGGCACGTTCCTGCGCGGCATGCGCGCGTTCCGCCGCTTCGACCGAAAGCCGTGCCTGCGCAGGGCGAGGCGCGTCACCAGCTACATGGGGTACTTCAAGCACGCGGACTGCGACGACCTCATGGCGAGGAACGACATGCACGCTACGATGCGGGCCGCAAGGCGGTACGTATCGAGGAGCGCGCATGCAAAAGACAACATCGGCGACACCGCTCGACGCCGTTAAGGTCGAGCAGCGCCCTGACGGGCAGGCGGACATCTGGCTCCGCAAGAACATCCAGCAGGAGGAAGTGACGCCAGAGGACGGCGGGGAGCCCTACACGCAGTACACGGCGGACGAGGCCCACATCGTCAAGGCGATGACGCAGGAGGAGGCGGAGGCTGCCTTCGACGAGCTGTGGGACGAGGCCGTGGCTGCGGAGACCCCGCAAGACGAGCGCATCGCCGCCCTTGAGGTCATCGCCAAGACGTTCACCGCGTCGGCGTCGCAGCTCGCGCAGATTCGCACCGCAGCCTCCCTGTCGGTGCGCGCCATGGCGACGAGCCTCACGGACGACCAGGTGGCCGGGGTCCGTTCGTTCCTCCGCGACTGGAAGGAGGGCGAGAAGGTCGAGAAGGACGAGCCGTTCAACCACGACGGTAAGACCTACCGCGCGGCGCAAGACTTCACCGGACAGAGCCAATACGAGCCCGGCGGCGACGGCCTCGAATCCCTCTTCTACGAGATCGTGATAGCTCCGGACGGCATCATCGTCTGGCAGATGCCGAAGGGCGGCCACGACTGCCCGAACTTCGGCGACAAGCGCCACTACCCGGACGCCGACGGCCCCGTGTACGTCTCCAAGCGCGACGGGAACACATCCGAGCCCACCAAGGACGAATGGTGGGAGCTCGACGGCTAGGCGAATCGGAGCGCCCCTGCGGGGGCGCTTTTCTTATGCGACACCTCCGAGATGATGCGGCGCGACCGGAAGGAGGTGACCATGGACCCGTTTCTCTCGCAGATAGCCGTGACGGCCATCACGTCGGCGGTGAGCATCGCCGTCGGGTGGGCCATGGGCGGCATAAAGGGCGCGGCCAAGGAACGCGCCGAGGCCCAGAAGGCGGCAATCGAGGACAGGGACACGACGAGGCGCATCCTGCGCACGCTCCTCTACTGCCGGCTTGCAGACATGCACCGCCGCTACGTGGTGGACGGGGTGCCCTGCACCCCTGCGGAGAAGCAGGAGGCCGAGGAGGTCTACACCGAGTACCACGGCATCGGGGGCAACGGCTCCGGCACCGCCCTCTACAAGGAGATCATGGCCGCGCACGTGGCCTAGAGGAAAGGAGGCCGACATGGCCGAGTACACGACACGCGACATCGACATCCCGGAGGACGCGGAGGTGCAGGACTACCCCAAGTACGTCCTCCCCGAGAAGCTGTACCTCGCCCTCAAGTGGGCGGCTCTCCTCCTGCTCCCGCTCATCGCCGTCTTCTACCAGGCGCTCGCGGGAATCTGGGGGCTGCCGATGCCGGACGAGATCAGCCAGACGTGCAGCATCCTCGGGCTCTTCATCGGCGCGCTCATCGGCGTGTCCGAGTTCAAGGCGCTCAAGAGCAAGTAGGAGCGGCATGTCGAGGCTCAAGCTGGCCGCCGCGCTCCTCGCCGGCGCGCTCGCCGCGACCTGCTGGTGGGGATGGCTCATGCTCGACCACTCCGGGCAGGACGCGCAGGCGCTCGTGGAGGAGCAAGGGCGGCAGGAGGCACGAGAGCAGAGCCAGATCGTCGTGCGCGACACGCCCGCTCCGACCGAACCTCCGCTCTACTACCAGGCGGACGAGCGGTGGGGAGGGCTTCCGTACGCGACAGCCGACAGCTGCGTTGCCGAATCGGGATGCGGGCTCTGCTGCGCCGCCATGGCCGCGAGCTACCTGACAGGCGAGGAGATCACCCCGCCCGTCCTCCTGAACCTCGTCGGCAACCGCTGCATCGACGGCGGGGTGAACCACATGGGGCGCTTCTGCGAGGAGATGCAGGACCTCTACGGCATCGAGTACCGAGACCTCTGGACGCTCGAAGACGCCGAGAGCCACCTGCGCGACGGCTGGATGCTGTTCGCCGGCATGGAGGGGGCCGTCTACGAGGGCGGCAAGGAGTACGGAGGCCACGTCCTCCTCATCTGGAAGTGCGACGAGGAGGGCGTCTACATCAGAGACCCCGACGACCCGAACCTGCAATCCCCCATCAGCTGGGAGAGATTCAGGGCAATCGAGTGGGGGAGCTACTTCTACGCAATCAGAGAAGGGGAATGACATGAGCGACGAAAAGGAAATCACGACCATCTTCGACGAGCCCGGGGAGGACGAGCAGGAGCCGACTGACGCCCACATGGGCGACGGGTACGAGGATGATGACAATGAGTAGCATCCTCCCCACCATCGCTGACGTTTCTAGCTGGCAGGGCGGCATCGCGTGGGCTACCGTCAAGCCAAACGTCCACTTCGCCATCATCCGCGTGCAAGACGGCACCTATCTCGACAATCGACTCGCGGACAACATCAAGGGCTGCGAGGCGCAGGGAATCCCTTACTACCTCTACGGCTTCTACCGCAACGGAGGCGCGGTCGAGGCGGCGCGCATGGTGTCCCGCGCCAAGGCGGCCGGTGCCACCAAGCAGCGCGGCTACGTGCTGGACGTCGAGGTGTCCGGCCAGAGCACGGCCAACATCAAGAGTGCCATGGCCACGCTCAACGCGAGCGGGTTGGACAACGGCCTCTACATCGCCAACCACCTCTATTCCGAGTACGGCGGCGAGGACTACGGCGAGAAGTGGCGCTGGATTCCCACCTACGGCGTGAACGACGGCAGGGCGCACACGCCCCCGAAGCACTACTGCGACCTCTGGCAGTTCACGAGCGCGGGCAAGGTTCCCGGAATCAGCGGCAACGTCGACTGCAACGCGCTCAACGGGAACCGGACGCTCGCCAGCTTCACCACGGACGCGGTTTCCGGAAAGCCGACCGGCGGGGACGTGGCGGGCGATACGACCCTCGACCTCACGCGCAGCGCCGCCGAGCTCGTCGGCGACGTGCTCGCCGGTGACGCCGGCAATGGGGACGTTCGCAAGACCAAGCTCGGCAGCCGATACGGCGAGATTCAGGCGCTCGTCAACCACGTGCTCACCGCCAGCGCGTCGGCGCTCGCCCAGGAGGTCATCGACGGCGAATGGGGCAACGGCGAGACCCGCAAGCGCGCCATGGGCGCTCGGTACGACGAGGTGCAGGAGAAGGTGAACGCGAAGCTCGGCGCTTCGCCCGCCAAGACCTACACGGTCAAGAGCGGCGACACGCTGTCCGAGATCGGCGCGGAGCTCGGCGTCTCATGGAAGGACATCGCCGCTAATAACGGCATATCCGCGCCGTACACCATCTACCCTGGGCAGCAGCTCGTGGTGGAATAGTCACAACGGCACACCCGTGATGAGCAGGGCGAAGCCCCTGCGCAGACCGTAGGCGTAGGTGTTCGCGCTAACTCGCACGTAGCCCGCCACCCCCATGACAACCCTGCCCCATTCTCAGCCCTACGCTGCACAGCCGCCCTTGGCTGGATTCATCGCTTCAGAACACTGCTGTCATCTTGAGCCGACGCCGGCATGCACGGCAGCGGTTACCGTTCGTCGTACGTGCGAAGGTACGTGTCGAGATACGGTACCGCAAAGCGCACGTACCCGCGACGCACCGGCTCGATGACGCCGGCGTCAATCAGCCGGCGACGATACTTCTGCGCATAATCATCGCTCACGCCCATGCGCTCCGCAATCACTGAGATACGACTCTCGCGATCGTCCTGCGCCATGCAGACGAGAAAATCCACGTCGCGATCGGAAAGCGCTGCCAGCGTGGTGCGACAGACATCACTTTCGAAATCAGCCTCGGAAGCTGCGATGGCGTCCGCTAGCGCCTTCGAACTTACGCGCCCCTCGTCATCGGCGCGCAGGACGATGTGGTGGCCGATAAGCTGCAAGAGGTAGGGGGATCCCTGCGTGGCCGCCACCGCCGCAGCACGCTTTGCATCATCGATCTCAATATCCAGCTGCGTAAAGGCACGCGCAAAGAACGCGTCGACATCTCCGCGCGCAAGAGGAGGCAACATAACCCTGCGCGCTCGGTTGAGGAATGTGAGGGCACGATCGTTCAGCACTTCGGAGACGGCACCGGGAAGCCCCGCCATCACCATCGCAATGTTGAGGCGCTCGCCAACCAGCTCCTGATACACAGTCACCAGTCGACGCACGTCCTCCGAATTCGCTTGAAGCTCATCGATGAGAATCAAGACGCCGAGCCCCTGCTCGGTCAGACGGCGTGCCAATTTCGTCAACTTGTAGGCGGGCGTTTTCGTATCGTTGACCTCACGCGTAAACTCCAAGCCAACCGAAAAGCCAAATGCCCCAACAGAGGCGCCTGAAAGATGCGCAGCACGCTCCCCAACAGCACGTCCCCCGGCGTCCTGTACCTTCTCGACAATACGCTTGAGCATTCCATCCGACACTACCGTCGGCGTCGCCACCACATACCCAAGCTCAGTGGCACGGTCAGCGAGCTCCCACAGCAAAACCGTCTTGCCGCTGCCGCGCTGCCCCAACATGACGACGGCTCGATCGCGATTGCCCGGCTCACTCTTAAGTCCCCGCAGAAACATGTCGATTATCTGTTCGCGCCCAACAAAATATGCTGGCCTGTTGCCAAACGAGGGCGAAAAGATGGTATCTCGCTGCATCATCAGGTTTCTCCGTCCCCTTTTCCTTTTTTTCCTATTTGTCAAAGTGATGCCGCTCTCTTCGTCCCCGTAAAACAGCTGCACCGTTTTTGCCGCAAGGTAGTATGCGATGACATTTTTTCCGGTCGTCCCATTACGCCCTTCCGTCGCGCGGGCGTGGGTCCCAACAGGATGGACGCGCTCGAAATCCCCGGAGTAAAGCGCTTTAAATAACCCCCCATGGTCAAAAACCGCATCGAAATAATAACTGACCCCCTATTGCTCGCTTTGAGAACGGACTGAATGAGGGCGACGGAGGCCTCTCTCGCGCGATTTTCCGCCCCCTGGCCGCCCAAGCGTCCGCTAAAGACCGTCTCTGTGCCCCTCAGGAGGCAATCGGGCTGCCGCACGGCGTCATTTCTTCACGCATGCAGGGTGTTATTAATTATTTCGATGCGGTTTTTGGCCATAGGGGGTTAATAATAACCGGCCCCGAGGTTTTGCCAGCAGGCCGGAGGAGCAAAAGAGATGCGGACGAGCCCCGTGGCCCTGTCCGCATCCCCCAAGCTGAAAGTTGTGCTACGCAGGTGATTCGACTAGCAGATCTTGACGACCCAGCCCTCGGGCCCTTCGATCTCGCCGGCCTGGATGCCGGTCAAGGTTTCGCGCAGCCTCTGCATCACGGGGCCGACGTGCTCCATGCCGCCCTCGCCGAAGACGATCTCCTCGTCGCCGTTCACGACCTTGCCAACCGGGCTGATGACGGCGGCGGTGCCGCACATGCCGCACTCGGTGAACGCGCCGCTCGCGACCTCCTCAAACGTGACCGGGCGCTCCACCACGGTCATGCCGAGCATGTCGCGCGCCACCTGCACCAGGCTGCGGCGGGTGATGGAGGGCAGGATGGAATCGGTCGCGCTCTGGGGCACCACGATCGTGCCCTCCTGGTCGACGAACATGAAGTTGGCGCCGCCGGACTCCTCAACGTACGTATGGGTCTGGGGGTCGAGGAACATGTTGTCGGCAAAGCCCTCGGCATGGGCCTGGACGCTGGGGTACAGGCTCATGGCGTAGTTGAGGCCCGCCTTGATGTTGCCGGTGCCGTGCGGTGCGGCGCGGTCGTACTCGGGGACCTTGACGGCGACGGGCTTGACGCCGCCGGAGTAGTACGGCCCCACAGGCGTCACGAGAATGCGGAACTGGTACTCGGTAGCCGGCGCGACCCCGATGACCTCACCGGTGGCAACCATGAAGGGGCGGACGTAGAGCGTAGCGCCCGAGCCAAAGGGCGGCACCCAGGCCTCGTTGGCCTTGACGACCATCTTGACGGCCTCGATGAACTTGTCCTCCGGGAAGGGCGGCATCACGATGCGACGGGCGGAATCGGCCATGCGGCTCGCATTGAGGTCGGGGCGGAAGCAGACGATGTCGCCGTTTTTGGTGGTGTAGGCCTTGAGGCCCTCGAACACCTCCTGGCAGTAATGGAAAATGCCCGCGCACTCGGAGAGCGTGAGGGTGTGGTCGGTCGTAAGGCCGCCCTCCTCCCACGCGCCGTCGCGATAGTTGCAGACGTAGCTGAAATCAGTGGGCTGATAGGCGAATCCCAGGCTGCCCCAGTCGATGTCCTTCTTCTCCACAGGCATGGCGAACTCCTTTGCGCGGTAGGTATTGCAGCGGGCCCCCGCCCGTGAGGACGAGGGCCCTAAACGTGATGCCAACGATTGTACTCCGCACGGTGGGCGGTGCGGGTTTGTTTACCGCTGCGTAACGTTACCCCAGCTGCCGTCAGTCGTTCTCGGCCGGCGCGTCCCGCTCATCGGACGCGTCGGCGCGCTCGGTATCGGCGGCGGACCCGAGCGGCGCGGCGGGACCGCGCTCGGCCTCCGCACGCGCCTCGGCGACCTCCGCCGCGATGGCGGCCTCGGCGTAGCGCTGGGCATCTGCCTCCAGCTCCTCCCGCGACAGGCGGGGCGCGCCGTCGGCCGTCTTGCCCGAATCGCCCGCACCCGAGGCCGCCTCGTGCGCCAGATAGGTATCCCACTCGTTATTCAGCAGCGCCTCCACGGCGTCGCCCTCCACGGTCTCGCGCTCGAGCAGCACCTCGGCCATAAGGTCGAGCTGATCGCGGCGGGCCGAGAGGATGGCCTCCGCCCGACGATGCGCCTCGCGCATGATGCGCTGCACCTCGGCGTCGATGCGGCGCGCCGTCTCCTCGGAGTAATCCTGGTGATCGGCATAGTCACGGCCCAAAAACACCTGATGCTGCGCCTCGCCAAATACCTGGGTGCCCAGCTCCTCGCTCATGCCCAGGCGCGTAACCATCTCGCGCGCCATCTTGGTCGCGCGCTCGAGGTCGTTGCTGGCGCCCGACGTGATGTCGTCGCACATGAGCTCTTCCGCCACGCGCCCGCCCAAGAAGACGGCGAGCTCGTCGAGCATCTCGTTTTTCGTCTTGAGGAAGTGGTCCTCTTGGGGTAGCTGCATGGTGTAGCCGAGAGCCTGGCCGCGGGAGATGATCGAGATCTTGTGCACGGGGTCGGAGTGCTCCAAGATGTGCCCCACCAGCGCATGACCGCTCTCGTGGTAGGCGATGGTGGTGCGCTCTTTCTCCGTCATGACGCGCGCCTTCTTGGCGGGGCCGGCGATGACGCGCTCCATGGACTCCTCGATCTCTGCCATCGAGATGAGGTTCTTCTTGCGGCGGGCAGCGAGCAGCGCC
>DVMF01000039.1 GCA_018715125.1 Candidatus Coprousia avicola
CAACAAGCTCATGAGCGAGGTCGACATCATCCTCGCCACCGGTGGCCCCGGCATGGTCAAGTCCGCCTACTCCTCGGGCAAGCCCGCCCTCGGCGTCGGCGCCGGCAACACGCCCGTCGTCATCGACGACACGGCCGACATCAAGCTCGCCGTCAACTCCATCATCCACTCCAAGACGTTCGACAACGGCATGATCTGCGCGAGCGAGCAGTCCGTGACCGCGCTCGACTCGATCTACGACGAGGTCAAGGCCGAGTTCCAGTACCGCGGCTGCTACTTCGTCAAGAAGGGCAAGGAGCTCGAGGCCCTGCGCGAGGCTATGTTCAAGAACGGCGCCCTCGACCACCGCATCCCCGGCATGCCCGCCGCCCAGATCGCCGAGCTCGCCGGCATCAAGGTTCCGCCCAAGACCAAGATCCTCATCGCCGAGGTCACCTCGACCGACCCCCTGAAGGAGGAGTTCTCGCACGAGAAGCTCTCCCCCGTCCTCGCCATGTACCACGCCAAGGACTTCCAGGAGGCCGTGGACAAGGCCGAGCACCTCGTGCTCGCCGGCGGCCCGGGCCACACCGCGTCGCTCTACGTGCACCCCGCCGAGAAGGAGAAGATCGCCCTCTTCGAGG
The DNA here is from genome assembly GCA_018715125.1 of Candidatus Coprousia avicola. Taxonomy (GTDB): domain Bacteria; phylum Actinomycetota; class Coriobacteriia; order Coriobacteriales; family Coriobacteriaceae; genus Coprousia; species Coprousia avicola. The sequence continues at coordinate 624 of DVMF01000039.1, forward strand.
ACACGATGAAGGCCTGCCGCATCGTCATCAACACCCCGTCTTCGCAGGGTGGCATCGGCGACCTCTACAACTTCGCTATGAAGCCGTCCCTCACGCTGGGCTGCGGCTCCTGGGGTGGCAACTCCGTCTCCGAGAACGTTGGGGTGAAGCACTTGCTGAACATCAAGACCGTGGCGGAGCGCCGCGAGAACATGCTGTGGTTCCGCGCTCCCGAGAAGATCTACTTCAAGAAGGGCTGCACGCCCGTCGCCATCGAGGAGCTCGGCCGCGTCATGGGCAAGAAGCGCGCCTTCATCGTGACCGACCAGTTCCTGTACAAGAACGGCAACTGCCGTGCCATCGAGGAGAAGCTCGACGAGCTGGGCATCGCGCACGACGCGTTCTACGACATCCAGCCCGACCCGCGCCTGCAGGACGCCATGAAGGGCGTCGAGCGCATGAAGCTCTTTGAGCCCGACCTCATCATCGCCATCGGCGGCGGCTCCGCTATGGACGCCGGCAAGATCATGTGGCTGCTCTACGAGCACCCCGAGGCGAACTTCGAGGACATGGCCATGGACTTCATGGACATCCGCAAGCGCGTCTACACCTTCCCCGAGATGGGCAACAAGGCCTACTTCGTCGCCGTCCCGACTTCTTCGGGCACCGGCTCCGAGGTGACGCCGTTTGCCATCATCACCGACGCCGAGACCGGCCTCAAGTGGCCCATCACCGACTACCAGCTCCTGCCGAACATGGCCATCGTCGACGTTGACAACGCCATGACCGCGCCCAAGGGCCTCACCTGCGCCTCTGGTATCGACGTTATGACCCACGCCATCGAGTCCTACGTCTCGATCATGAGCTCCGACTACACGCGCGGCCTCTCCATGCGCGCCGTCAAGCTCGTCTTCGAGAACCTGCCTGCGGCCTATGAGAAGGGTGCTGCCGACCCGCACGCCCGCGAGGAGATGCACAACGCCTCCTGCCTCGCCGGTATGGCCTTCGCCAACGCCTTCCTCGGCCTCAACCACTCCATGGCCCACAAGCTCGGTGCCTACCATCACCTGCCGCACGGCCTGGCCAACGCAGTGCTGCTCACCCGCGTCATGCGCTACAACGCTGCCGAGAAGCCCGTCAAGATGGGCACCTTCTCGCAGTACCAGTATCCGCACGCGCTGCATGACTACGCTGAGCTCGGCCGCTACGCCGGCTGCACCGGTGCTGACGACCGTGAGGTCTTTGAGAACTTCATCGCCAAGCTCGAGCAGCTCATGGAGACCATCGGCATCAAGAAGACCATCGCCGAGTACGGTGTGGACGAGAAGTACTTCCTCGAGACCCTCGACGAGATGACCGAGAACGCGTTCAACGACCAGTGCACGGGCGCCAACCCGCGCTACCCGCTCATGAGCGAGATCAAGGAGCTCTTCCTCGACGCGTACTACGGCCGCGAGCCACAGTCCTACGAGGCGTAAGCGCCCGCTTATCTGAACGCACCTCGTTCACCTAATGCAAAGCGCCGTTCGCCCCATCTTGCGGACGGCGCTTTTTGCAACGGGGTACCATAGAGCCAAAGGTTCCCAACGAACGATGAAAGGACGGTAACGTCATGCTTCTCCCCGATTCGAAGGTCGAGATCGTCCACCGCGGCAACAAGACCGTGTACGACCTCGGCGACAAGATCGCCAAGGTGTTCAACGAGAACAAGCCCGTCTCCGACATCTTTAACGAGGCGCTGAACCTCGCGCGCATCAACGAGACCGGTATCCGCAGCCCCCGCGCCCTGGAGGTCACGCAGCTGGACAACGGCGGCTGGGCGCTCATCACGAGCAAGGTCCCCGGCGTCACCCTCGCCGAGAAGATGCAGGCAGAGCCCCAGCGCTTCGGAGAGTATCTCGAGCAGTTCGTCGACCTGCAGATCGAGATCAACGGGTACACCTGCACCCAGCTCAACCGTCAGTTCGACAAGTACACCCGCATGATCAACTCGCTCGATCAGATCAACGCCACCACGCGCTACAACCTGCTCGAGCGCCTGAACGGCCTCAAGTCCAAGGGCTATGTCTGCCACGGTGACTTCAACCCGAGCAACGTCATCGTTGGCGAGGACGGCGAGCTCTATGTCTGCGACTGGGCGCATGCCACGCAGGGCTCCCCCGCCTCCGACGCGGCCATGACCTACCTGCTCTTCGCCCTTCAGTCCAAGGAGCAGGCCGACGCCTACCTCGAGCTCTACTGCGAGCGCGCCGACATGCCCATGCAGGTCGTCCGCCAGTGGATGAGCATCGTCGCCGCCTCCGAGCTCGCACGCGGCCGCAAGGTCGATGAGGACTTCCTCATGAGCTGGATCGACGTCGTGGATTACCAGGGCTAAATCGTCCCCTCGGGACATCAACCCCTCGTTTCCGCCTATGCGACGGGGCCCCTCCCAGAAGGGAGGGGCCCCGTTCTCGTTTCTACCGGAGTACCCGGTGGTCGCTAGAACTCGGCGAAGCGGCGAGGTCCCACCTCGGGACGGAGCGCGGCGTTGAAGCGCTCGCGCACCGCTTCGAGAAACGCGGCCTCCTCCCCCTCCCGGTATACAAGCGAGAGCGAGACCGTGTCGGTGAAGGCGGTTTCCGCCACCTTCCCGCCCGTGCGCTCCACCACATCGCGCACCTGGTCGTACTGGGCATAGATTACGTCGAGCGTAATGGGCACCACGCTCGTCATCTCGACGATCAGGCCCGCGTCGCCCGCCGCCGCAACCGCCGCCTGCGCCGCCGCCGTATAGGCGCGCACCAGCCCGCCCGGCCCGAGGAGCGTCCCACCGAAGTAGCGGGTCGTCACGCAGCAGACATCCTTCAGACCCGCGCCGCGCAGCACCTCGAGGGTGGGCAGGCCGCTCGTGCGCTGGGGCTCGCCGTCGTCGCTCGCCCGCTCCGTACCGTCGGCGAGGATCCAGGCGGGCACGTTGTGGCGCGCATCGTAATGGCGCGCGCGCACGGCGGCCACGTGCGCCGCCGCATCCTGTTCGCTCGCCGCGTGCACGAGCTGCGCGATAAAGCGGCTCCGCCGGTCCTCGAACTCACCGGTGGCCTCCGCGCCCTCGCGAAGCGTCCTATAGCTCTCCACGACACCCTCCTCGCAACCACACGACCCCGCGACGCTGCCAATTGCGATCAGCCGCGCAACCTTCGCTCGGTATTGTACCGAACTGCAGCGCAACGCAGGGAGGCCCCGCCCGTTCGCACCGAGGTTTCGCGAAGCGCACCTCGATGCGAACGGGCGGGGCCTCCCCCACCGGAGCGATGCAGCCGGTTAGCTGTTCTTCATGACGATGCTGCTCACCGTGTCGGCCACATGCTCGCAGCTGTCGACGCAGTACTCGAGGAACGTGTAGACCTCATGCCAGCCGTAGACCTTGAGGGCGTCGGTCTCGGTGGTGTGGAGCTTGCGCATGGCGCGGATGTAGGCGTGGTCGGCCTCCTCCTCCGTGTCGTTGATGGCGATCACGTGCGTGCGCAGGGTCTTGGAGCGCTTGAACTGCGGCAGTTCGTCGAGAAGCGCGCACATCTCGGTGCAGGCACGCTCGATCATCTCGACGAGCTCGAGGGCGTCCGGCCGGATCTCGGTGATGTTGTCGAAATACAGGCGGTGCAGCACACCCTCGATACGGTCGGTCACCGTGTCGAGGTTCTCGGAGAGCATCGCGATGTCCTCGCGCTCGATGGGGGTCACGAATGCGGTGATGAGCGCATCGTTGATCTCGTGCTTGACCTCGTCCGCCTGCTGCTCGATGGCATGCATCTTATCGACCGCCTGATGGAAGTCGGCGGGGTCGTACGTGCGCATGACCTCGGCGAGGAGCTTCGCCGCCTCGCAGGAGAGCTGTGCGTGCTTGCGGAACGAATCGAAATAGAACGCGTCGTTTTTCCGTGCCATGTGGATACATCCTTCCCGGTATCGACCAGAGACGTTGCTAACACGTGCGCCACGGGCGCACAAACGGAGCGAATGAGCGGTGCGCTAGAACACCATCAGAAAGACCTTGGCCATGATGAAGCTGATGAGGCCGCAGCCCGGGAACGTGAAGATCCAGGTGAGGACCATGTCGCGCACCACGGTGAAGTTGATGGCGGAGAGACGCTTCACGGCGCCGACGCCCATGATGGCGCTGGTCTTGGTGTGCGTCGTGGAGACGGGGATGCCGAAGACGGTGGACATGAGGATGCAGATGGCGCCCGCGAGGTCGGCAGAGAACCCCTGGTACTTCTCGAGCTTGACCATGTCCATGCCCACGGACTTGATGATTTTCTCGCCGCCGACCGAGGTGCCGATGCCCATGACGGTCGAGCAGAGGATCATGAGCCACACGGGGATGACCGCACCCGAGACATCGGGCTGGCCGTTGCAGAACGCGACGCCGAGCAGCAGCACGCCGATGAACTTCTGGCCGTCCTGGGCGCCGTGCATGAAGCTCATGGCGGCAGCGCCGAAGATCTGCGCGCCCGTGAAGAAGCCGTTGGCGCGACGGCGGTCGATGTTGCGGCAAAGCAGCGTGAGCCCCTTGCAGATGCCCCAGCCGAGGGCGAAGCCGATGGCGAGGCTCAGCACGAGACCGTAGAGCACCTTCACCCACTCGTCCATGTTGACGCCGTCGAGACCGCCCTGGGTGGCGAGCGCCGCGCCGGTGAGGCCGGCGATGAGCGAGTGGCTCTCGCTCGTGGGGATACCGAAGATGGAGGCCCCCACGCTGTACACGACGATGGAGAAGAGGGCCGCGCAGAGCGCCACGAGGGCGATGTGCGTGTTCGCGCCGAAGTCGACCATGTTGGAGATGGTGGAGGCGACCGACGCGTTCAGATGCGTCATGATGAGCACGCCGAGAAAGTTGAAGATGGCGCTCATGATGATGGCGGGGCGCGCATTCATGCAGCGCGTCGTCACGCAGGTCGCGATGGAATTCGGGGCGTCGGTCCAACCGTTTACAAAGATAACACCGAGGGTGAGCAGGACGGTGATCGCAAGTATCGGGTTCGATACGACCTCCTGCAGAAACAGCGTCAATGAGAAGTCCACGTATGCTCTTTTCCCTCACGCGGCCGCGGGTGGCGCGCGTCTGACACAACCGCTGCCTATTTTAGCGATTCTTGACGCCATTCTGATGCTGAGCTGACATTTTGCTGAGGCGGCTAGAGGCCTCTCTCCGCTGTTCTGGGCCTATATGCAGCCCTTTTACTAACCCCGGGTGTGCGTAGCTTACGAAGACCTTACATTTGCCTTACGTTTGGATAACCGGAAGAATGCGAAGCGGGCCTATAAGCCGGGTTCTGTCGCGGACGGTCATTTATCTTGGCGCACGCGTTGCCGCGTCGCTCTTCGCACGCTACCCGAGCGCGGACCGGGCCGGCCCATGGCGCTCCTATTCGCGCTTGCTCCGCATGGGGTTTACCCAGCCGTCGCGTCGCCGCGACGCTGGTGGTCTCTTACACCACCGTTTCAGCTTTTCCCTTTACGCTCGCGCGCAGGTGGGAGTCTTCTTTTCTGCGGCACTTTCCGTCGGATCGCTCCGCCTGGCCGTTAGCCAGCATGCTGCCCTGTGGAGCCCGGACTTTCCTCACGCGCGGGGCGAGCCCGCACGCGCGACCGTCTGGCCCGCTTCGCGTGAGCATTGTAGCACGGTGCCCGCCGGCGGGCATGCAGGCGGGCACCGAATCCACGGGATTGTCGAGCGAGCGGACACAGGCACGCGCCACCCTCCCCGAGACGGACCTCAACGATGGGCGCTAGAGCCCCATCTCCTCCTTGAGGCGGGCGAGCTCGTCGTCTACGGCAGCCGTCGCACCCGCGGCGGCGTATTTCTCCTCAAGGGCGGCCGCGGCATCGATCGGCTCGGCATCGAGCTCGCTCATGGCGTTGGACCGGTCGAGCATCTCGTCCGCCTTCGCCTCCATGCGATCGAAGGCGCTCATGGCAGCGGCGGCGCCGTCGCCTGCCGACGACACCCGGTTGACCTTGTCCTGCGTCTTGGCAACGGCGACCTTGGCCTTGATGGCCTCACGGCGCCCGCGGAGCTCCTCGATGTCGGACACGAGCTTGTCGTGCATGGCGCGCATCTTCTCGGCGTTCTCATGCGCCGCCGCCGCGGCGGCGGCAAGACCCTCGCCCGCCGCCTCGAGCTTCTGCTTCTTGGCGAGGAAGGTGCGGGCGTCGTCCTCATTGCCCGCCTGGAGCGCACGGCGCGCGAGTCCCTCGTACTTCTCCACCTCGGCGCGGTTCTCAGAGACGGCGCGGGCGCAGCGGGCCTCCTCGGCCATCACGCCGGCGGTCTCCTCCTTTACCTCCGCAAGCGACTCGGCGAGGTCGCGCAGATACTGGTCGACCATCTTCGCCGGGTCCTCGGCACGGTCGAGCAGGTCGTTCACGTTGGCCTTGATGATGTCAGCAAAACGGTCGAGCATCCCCATCTTGGGCTCCTCCTCACGCGGCCGTGCGGCCGCTCCGGGCGCGCAGCTTGTGCGGCGCGCGATTAGACCCTCTTGTACCCCATCGTCTTCCGCGCAACCAGGTATGCGGCGGGCGGTTCAACAAACGGTGTCAGCGGTACTTCTCCTCCAGGTCGTCGAGCTTCTGGTCCCCAAACGTCTCGAGCGGGGTGTTGAGCATCTCCTCCACGTGCGCCCGCTCCGCCGCGCGCTCCTGGCTGCGGCGGCGTACGAGGTAGATGACGAGCGCGACGACCGCTACGACCACGGCGGCGCCGGCGATATAGACAACCGGCGAGGTCGTGACGTGCATGATGCGCTCGGCCGTCTGCGAGAACGTGTCGGCGAAGATCTCCTCCTCGCTCAGGGAGAGGTCCTGGTAGTTGCGGTCGAGATAGTCGGCGAGGATGCCGATTGCCTCATCGTCCATGATGGTCTTCGCCGCCGAGCCGACGGCGTAGCCGCACGTGTAGGACCCCTGCCCGTCATCGCAGAAGACGAGTAGGAAGTGAGCCTCGTCGGTGAAGAGCTCGTCGTAGAGCTCCTCCGCGCGGGCGGCGAGCTCCGACTCCGACGTCGATGTGCCGTTGGGCAGGATGTAGACGTAGGGCTGCACGCCCGTCTCGGCGAAGAACGTCTGGAGCCCGCGCTCGAGCGCTGCCGAATCGCGGATCCAGTCACCCGACTCATCGGTGTAGTACGCCGTCTCGACAGCCGTGCCGGCGGCGAGCGCCTCGCGCTCGTGCGTTGAAGCACCGACCGACCCATCGCTGCGCGCGCACGAGGCAAACGAACCGAACGCCATGGTGATGACGATGACAACGATGGCGAGGACGATGGCGGCAAGGCATCCCCTGGCGAAGCCGTTGGCCTCAGGAGACCCATCTCCCCCGGCGGCCTGCGACGCCCCCTGCACACCGCTGGCGGCACGGCTCTGGCTCCGCCCCACGCTCATGCCGGCGAGAAACGGCCAGAGGCCGCTGCCGCCCCCGCCGTAGATGCGGCGCGGCGGGCGCGGGGGCGCGAAACCCCAGCCACCGCGCGGCCCGGACGGCCCTGCGCCGAAGCTGCGGCCGCCGCTTCTTCTACCGCCGGAAAACCCGCCGAAGCTGCGACCGCCGCCGCGGAATCCGCCGCCGCCACCCGACCGGCCTCCGCCGCCGAACGATCTTCCCATACGCGACTCCCCTCTTCGGGCGGACGCTCCCAGGGAGGCGCCCGCGATTAGTCCCCTTATGCCCCGCGCGGGCGCACGGCAAACAAAAGCGCCCCGCACAGGGCGGGGCGCATGCGTCTCAGAAAAATGACGGCTGCTTCAACCGTTAGTCGAGGTCGTCCATCCCGAAGTTGTCGAGCGGGGCGAACGGGTCGGCGACCGGCGCGGGCTCGGGAGCCGCAACCGGGGCGGGAGCCGGCTCGGGCGCGGGGGCGGCGACCGGAGCGGCGGCGGAGCCCACGGGCGTGGAGGCCAGCAGGTCGGACGGGAAGGCGTTCTGCGCATCGTCCATGAAGTGCTGGATGAGCTTCAGATACTCGCTCTTGAACTCCTCGCGGGAGGCCTTCAGGCGGTCGATCTCGGCGAGCTCGTTCTGCTTCTCCTGCAGCGCCTGACGGATGACGTCGCGCGCCTTGGCATCGGCCTCGTCGCAGATGCGCTGGGCATTCTGCTGGGCGTCGGCGACGATCTGGTCGGCGGTCTGCTGGGCGGCGATGAGCGCCGCGGAGATCTGGCGCTCGGTGGCGGAGTAATCGTGCTGCGGGGCGGGCGCGGGCGCCGGGGCGACCGCGGGCTGGGCGGCGAGCTGGGCCTGAGCGTCGGCGAGCTGCTGCTCGGTCGCCGTGAGGCGACCCTTCAAATCGACAATCTTGGACAGCATGGCGTCAACCTCGGAAGCGAGCTGCTCGAGGAACACGTCGACCTCGGCGGGATCGTAACCGCGCTTGGCCTCGGAGAACGTCTGGGCCTGAATGTCTTGAGGGGTGATAGCCATGAGAGAAACTCCTTTACCTCGCGTTGCCCGGACACGCTTCGCCCGGGGTTTGCGTCTAGTACAGTATACCTATTACCAAACGGGCGATGACGTTTAACGCAAGAACTGCAATAACCGGCGAGAAGTCGATGCCGCCCATGGGCGGGATGATGCGCCGGAAGAGCGAGAGGAACGGCTCGCAAAGCGAGCGCAGCACCATGCCGACGTCGTAGACGAAACTCCCCTCGCGCAGGGGGAACCAGGTGAGGATGATGTAGACGAGGATGAGCGTCTCGTAGAAGTTTACGAGCGTGCTTACCAGCTGTGCGATTTGATAAATGGTGATCAGCCCCTGTTACTTGAGGTAGCCGTCGGCGCGGAGCTTGGCCATGTCGGACTCGGTGACCTCGCAACCCTGCGGCAGCACCACGAAGACGCGGTCGCCAACCTCGCGCACCGATGCCCCGAGGCCGCAGGCGAAGCCGTAGCTGAAGTCGAGCACGCGCTTGGCGACCTCGGTGCGCACGCCCACGAAGATGAGGGCGACGGGCTGCTTGGTGCGCACGCGGCGCACCACCGTCTCCACATCATCGTAGCTCTCGGGACGGAGCTCGAAGATGGGGAGCTGCGGGGTGGCGTTCAGAATCGCCGCCGCATGGCTCTCGGTGGCAGCGGGGGCAGGCGCCGCGGCGGCGCGGGCGCGCGACTGTGCCGCATAGCTCGACGGGGTGTCATAGGCGCCGGGGCGGTACTCGTCGTGCGAGCGCGCCGGCGGGTTGTACGTGGTGGCGTGGCGGTCGGCGTCGCCGACGAGCTTGCCGGAGCGCGTGTAGACGGCGACGGACTCCGCCTCGCCGCGGCGCGTCTGGCCGAGCACGCCGTTGCTCTCGGGCTCGCTCTGGTGCTGCGGCGTGTAGCCCTGGGCCTGCCCGTAGGTGCCGTCCTGCGCGTCGTAGCCGTCGTCGTAGCCATAGCCGTCATCATAGCCGTCGTCGTACCCGTCACCGGCGTAGGCATCCTGGCCGTAGCCGGCCTGCTGCCCGAAGGGAAGACGACTCTTGATCTCGTCAAACAATCCCACGTGTCTCAACTCCCCCACATGGAGTGCGAATCTCGTTGCGGTGCCGGCGCGCGCCGGACAAAACCGCGTACCTGCTATTCTAGCTCAAAGGCGGGGTCAAAAACCACCCTGCCCAGCCGTATAAGCGTCGAGCCCTCCTCGAGCGCCGCCTCGAAATCCTCGCTCATCCCGCACGAGAGCTCAGAGAGGTCGAGGGACGGATAGGCGCCCTCAAGCTCATCGCGGAGCGCCCGCAGGCCCGAGAACGTGCGCCGAGCCCTATCCTTATCCCCGCGCGGCGCCATGGTCATAAGACCGCGCAGGCGAATTCCACGAAGTCCCTGCAACTCATCCATCGCGGAGCGGAGCTCGTCGGGCGCAAAGCCCGATTTGGAGGCCTCCCCGGAGATGTTGACTTCCAGAAGGACGTCCTGCGGCGACGCCGAGGCGCCCTCGTCGATGCGCCGCGCCGCGCGCTCGGCGATGGCGCGGGCGAGATGGAGCGAGCTCACCGAGTGGATGAGGGAAGCGCGCCCCAGCACGGCGTTGATCTTGTTCTTCTGGAGGTTCCCGATCATATCGAAGCGCAGGGCCGGCAGGCCGGGGACCGCCCCGAGCCCCTCGAGCTTGCGCGCGAGCTCCTGAGGCCGGTTCTCGCCGAAATGCCGGTAGCCGGCGGCGATGGCGCACAGCACCTCAGGCACCCCGACCGTCTTGGAAACGGCGACGAGCCGCGCCGCGTTATGCGCGCGCCCCGCCCGGTCGAGCGCCGCCTCGACGCGCGCGGAGATCTCCGCACGGCGCCTCGCGACGCCCTCGTAATATGCCTCGTACCCCTCGGGAATATCCATAACCACCTCTTAGCCTCCGGGCGTCTTTCGCCCCGCCCCATACTAGCAAAGGGCGCGGCGCCCCAGCGGACACCGCGCCCTCGGCGCGCAAAGGTTTACGAAGACGGCACATACGCGCCGCCCGAGGACCTGCCGGACGGAAAGGCGCGGCGTCACCTACGCGAGGTCGTCCTCGTCGTCCTCGTCCTCCTCGTCGTCGTCCTCGTCGGGCTGGCCCACGAGGGCCACGACCTCGGGGGTGAGCTCGTCAGCGGGGATGGCGGCGATGCAGGAGGCGTCTGCGGCCGGACGCAGGATGATGCCCTCGCCGGACGGGACGCGCATGCCCTCGAGCTCCTCCTCGTCGATGCCGGCGATGTCCGCCGCGCTCCAGCGCTGGCCGGTGAGCAGGAAGGTGATGCGGCCGGCGGCGTCGATGGCGTACTGCGCGCAGCGGTCGAGGTAGCGCGAGGCCATGATGACGCGGCGGAGGTCGTCGTAGGAGCGGTCATCGGAGAGCTGCATGGCGGCCATGCGGTTGTAGGCGCGGAAGAACTCCTCGTAGATGCCGTGCGTGTCCTCCTCCTGGGCGTTCAGGGTGCGCAGGAGCCCGAGGTCGTTCGTCACGAGGACGGAGGCGGCGGTGCCGAGCACCTTGTAGACGCTCGCAGCCTCCTGCTCGACGAGGTCGATGAGCTCGGCGGGCAGCTCGATATCGGAGGTCACCTTGTGCTGGGCGGCGCGGGCGATGCGACGGACCTTGTCGCACATGCGCTGCAGGCAGAAGTTGGTGTAGATGATGGTCTGGAGCAGGCGGAAGTCGGATGCGACGGGGCCCTGCGTGGCGATGAGGTTGTAGCACACGGCCTCGAGGTTCGCGCAGCGGGCATCGATGCGCAGCGCCTGCTTCTTGGACTTGCTCGCAAGTTTCTTGTCATCTGTGACGAACGACTTGACCGCGTCGTGGAGCGTGACATCGATGGCCTCGTAGATGGAGAGCATCTCGTGACGCGCCTCGATGAGCTGGCGGGAGAAGAGTTTGCGCATGTTCTAGACTCCAATCGGATGCCGGGCTCTGCGCCCGTGTCGTTACCTTTCGCATACGCTCTCAAGTCTAGTAATCGGGTGTCAGAGTTTTGTAAGGGCACCGTTACGGGAAGTAACACCCCGAACCGCCGCTCAGGCGCTGAGGACCGCGAGCGCGCCGTGCCTGCCGCAGCGACCGCGCTCGGCGCGATAGGAGAAGAAGCGGTCGTTCTCGCGGACCGTGGAGAGGTCGGGGTCGACGATGCGCGCCGCAGAGACGCCCGCCTCCTCGAGCGCCGCGCGGATGCAGCCGCCCAGGTCGAGCAGGCGCGTGGTCCCCTCCGGCGGGACCACCGTCCCAAAGCGCGCGTGGAACCGGCCTATGAGCTCATCGGAGACCTCATAGGCATCGGCGGTGATATGGGGGCCCACGAAGGCGACAAGGTCGCCCGTGCTCACGCCCGCGGTCTCGGCGAGCACGCGCGCCGCCTTGCCCGCGATGGCGGAGACCGTCCCCTTCCAGCCGGAGTGGACGACCGCAAAGCCCGTATCGCACGCGAGGATAACGGGGACGCAGTCGGCGAAGTTGAGGAGGACGGGGACGCAGGGGGCCGTGCAGACGATGGCGTCGGCGCCTGCGGCTATCTCCTCCCGCACGCGGGCGAGCTCGGCGGCGTCTCCCGTGCGGACACGGGCGACCGCGTCGCCGTGCACCTGGTTGGGCACGAGCAGGCGGTCTGCCAGGTCGGCGCAGCCCAGCGCTGCGAGGGCGCGGCGACGGTTCTCGGCGACCGCCGCGGGGTCGTCGCCCACATGCGCACCGAGGTTGAGCGAGCTGAAAGGCGGCTTCGAGACGCCGCCCGTGCGCTCGGTAAACGCGAGGCTCACCGCGCCGACGCGCGCCTCGTTGAGCACCACGCCCTTGTGATCGGTTCGCGTAAGACCGAGATTCCCCATCATGCACCCTCTCCTCTCACCGGAACGCCCCGGGACAGCGACCGCATGTGCCCGCGATAGCGCAGGGCGCCCCGGATCGCTTGACCCGAGGCGCCCCGCGCGCTTGCGCAATCGAAATCTTAGAAGTTGCCGCGCTTCAGGAAGTCGGGCAGCTCGAACTGATCGTTGCCGAAGTTGTGGACCTGCTCGCCACCGATAGTGCGGCTCGCGGGCGCCGCCGCCGCGGGAGCGGAGGAAGCAGTACGCGACGGGGCGCTCTCGCTCGCCTTGGAGGCGGAGAAGAGCTCGTCCTGACGGCTCACGTTGGCATCGGAGAAGCCGGTGGCGATGACGGTGATGCGAACCTGGTCGCCGAGGGACTCGTCCACCACGGTACCGAAGATGATGTTGGCCTCGGGGTCGACGGCGTTCGCCACGAGGTCGGCGGCGTCGTTGATCTCCTGGATGCCGAGGTCCTTGGAGCCGGCGATGGAGAGGAGCACGCGAGTGGCGCCGTCGATGGAGCTCTCGAGCAGCGGGCTCGAGATGGCCTGCTGGGCGGCGTCCACGGCGCGCGTGTCGCCGGAGGCCGTGCCGATGCCCATCATGGCGGTGCCGGCCTGCTTCATGATGGTCTTGACGTCTGCGAAGTCGAGGTTGATGACGCCCGGGACGGTGATGAGGTCGGTGATGCCCTGGGTACCCTGGGAGAGGACGGCGTCCGCCATCGAGAAGGCCTCGAGCATGGTCGTCTTCTTCTCGGCGATGTCGAGCAGCTTGTCGTTGGGGATGACGATCATGGTGTCGACGCTCTGCGAGAGGGTGTTGATGCCCTCCTCGGCGGACTTCTTGCGCTTGCGACCCTCGAAGGTGAAGGGCTTCGTCACGACAGCGACCGTGAGCGCGCCGATGTCGTTCATGGCGATGTCGGCCACGATGGGCGCCGCGCCGGTACCGGTGCCGCCGCCCTCGCCCGCGGTGATGAAGACCATGTCGGCGCCGGCGAGCGCCTCCTTGATGTCGTCGCGGCTCTCGTCGGCGGACTTGCGGCCGATCTCGGGGTTGGCGCCCGCGCCGAGGCCGCGGGTGATGTCGGTGCCGATGTGGACCTTGATGTCAGCGTCGGAGATGGCGAGCGCCTGGGCATCGGTGTTGATGGCGACGAACTCGACGCCGCGGATGCCCTCCTCGATCATGCGGTTGACCGCGTTGGTTCCGCCGCCGCCGACGCCGACCACCTTGATGACGGCAAGATAGTTGTTGATCTCGTTCTCGTGCATGCGGTCCTCCGATGTGCCGGCCTGAGCCATATTCTGGCTGACGTAGTAACCTTAACCTTCAAGTTTACATTAAAGTGCGAGGTAAACCCGCTTATATTTGCACAAAGTGCAGGTCAACGTCAAATGCTCGGGCACTTTTTGTGAACACCTCACCAGAAGCGCAGGTAGCACCCGCTACCGTTCACCGATTCGTGAAACCTTAAACGGCGGGGGCGCTCCTAAACGTGTAGTTGTCGGGGACGCGCACGTTGACGTAGGTGACCCCTTGCTGCTGCTCCAGCAGGCGCGTGACGACCCGCTCCTTGGTGGCGATATCCTCGGGTGAGCCGAGCGAGACCTCGACCCCGGAGTCGAGATAGGCGGTTATGGCGTCGACGGAGGGCAGCGACAGGCTCTGGATCTGGGCGATGAAGCTGTCAGAGAACCCGTTGGCGTACGCGAGCCCGGCGAGCACCACGTCGGAGGTGACCTCGCGCCCCGTGGAGGGCTCCACATCGGCCGGAACGTCCGTGAAGAGGACCGCGCCGTCGGCACGGGCGAGCGCACGGGCGGCGTCGACGCCGGTAAGCTGCTGGGTCGCGGTGGCGTCGGTCGCCGCGTCGCCGTCGCCCGGCACGGCATCCACCACGTTGCCCTCGGCGTCCACCGTGACCGAGAGCGACACGGGCGCGATCCAGCACGCATCGTCGCCGATCGCCCAGGCGATGTCGTCGGAGGGTATGTAGACGATGGCGGCG
>DVMF01000040.1 GCA_018715125.1 Candidatus Coprousia avicola
CAACTGCTACGGCGCCGACGACGTCCGCGAGGGCGTTGCCATCATGTGGCACGAGAACGTCGACATCTCGATCACCGGTAACTCCACCAACCCCACGCGCTTCCAGCACCCCGTGGCGGGCACCTACAAGAAGGAGCGCCTGGCCGAGGGCAAGAAGTACTTCTCCGTGGCCTCCGGTGGCGGCACCGGCCGTACCCTGCATCCGGACAACATGGCCGCCGGCCCCGCCTCCTACGGCATGACCGACACCATGGGCCGCATGCACTCCGACGCCCAGTTCGCCGGCTCCTCCTCGGTGCCTGCGCACGTCGACATGATGGGCCTCATCGGCATGGGCAACAACCCCATGGTCGGTGCGACCGTCGCTTGCGCCGTTGCCATCAACGCCGCGCTCAACGCGTAAGCACGCGTCTTTGGAGTTCGGACACCCTGCCGTCTTGAGCCTGCCTTGAGGCGCCCGGGCGATCTCGAAGCACCGCGCCGCCGCACGGGAAACCGCGCGGCGGCGTTTTTGTTGCGCTACCCTGTTGCCCGAACCCCTTGCGCGCGCCTCCCCTTCTGCCCCGCGCCCCAAATCCGGCCCCGCGCACCCGCCCCGTTGAAAGGACCCGCATGGCACCCGTCGCAACCCTCGAGACCTACGACGTCCTCGTCATCGGCTCCGGCATCGCCGGGGTCACCGCCGCGCTCGAGGCAGCACGCGCGGGCGCCCGCGTCTGCCTCGCCTGCCAAGGCCCCCTCTTCAGCGGGTCCAGCTTCTACCCGGGCACCTGGGGCCTCGGCCTCGTGGGTCCCCGAGATGCGGACGATGAGGAAGACCTCGCCAGGACCATCGGTGCGGTAGGCCAGGGCGTGGCGGACCCGGCGCTCGTCGCCGCCCTCGTCGCGGGCATACGACCGGCCATCGCTTGGCTCGAGGAGCTCGGCGTCACCCTCAAACGGCCCAGCAGCGCCCAGAGCGCCGCCGAGGCGGCTTTCATCCCGTGCTTCGACCATACGACGCGCCTGTGGCGCGGCATCACGCGCGAGAGCATGACCGACGTCTGCCGGCGCGAGATCGCGCGCTGCGGCATCGACGTGCACGACGGCTGGGAGCTCATCGACCTCCTCACCGAGGACGCCGCGGGAGCTTCCACGGCGACGGACGCGTTGCCGCGCCTGCGCGTCGAGCCCGTCTGCGCGGTGCGATCCAACGGCACGGGCCCGCAGCCCGACGGGCCCGGCGCTGGCGCCCGCCGCCCCGCACCGCGCGTGCGCGGCGGCATCTTCCACGACCGGGCGGCCCACCGCCTCGTCGCCCTCCCCGCCCGCGCCACCGTCATCGCCACGGGCGGCACAAGCGGCCTTTTCGCCCGGCGCCTCACCGCCGCCGACGTGACGAGCTCGGCGGGAGGCATCGCGCTTCTCCACGGCTGCGCCCTCACCAACATCGAGTTCATGCAGATGATGCCCGGCCTCATCGCCCCCAAGCGCGGCCTCGTCTTCAATGAGAAGTCGTTCCGTTTCGCTAGGACCGACCCCGCCCTGCCCGCCGAGACCCTCGCCGAGCGCAGCGCCTACGGGCCCTTTACCGCGCGGCTGGCATCATGCGCGGTCGACCTCGCCATCGCGCGCGAGGGCGCTCAGGGCATGCGCGTGCGCTACCGGTTCCCCCGGGAAGGCGTCCCCGAGTTCGTGCGGACGTTTTGCGCCTGGCTCGCCGACGAGCAGGGCATCCAGCCCACAGACGAGCTCCGCATCGCCCTGTACGCGCACGCCTCCAACGGCGGGATCCGCATCGACGCCGACGGGCGCACCGGAACGCCCGGGCTCTTCGCCGCCGGCGAGGCCACGGGCGGCATGCACGGGGCGGACCGCATCGGCGGGCTCTCGAGCGCGAACGGGCTCGTGTTCGGACGCCGCGCGGGCCGCGCCGCCGCAGCCGAGGCGCAGGCCCCGGGCGGCGGTTGCCGCGACAGTGCGGATATGGCGAGCGAGACCGTGCAACGGCTCGCGCGCGTGCGCCTGAGCGCCCCTGAGAGCGCCGCTATGACGACCGAGCTTCGCGAGGCCATGCAGACCCACGCCATGCTCCCCCGTACCGCAGAAGGGCTCTCAGAGGGGCTCGCCACCATGGCGCGCCTCGCCGAGCGCGCGAGCGCGCGCGTGCAATCCGGCGCGCCCGCAGACGCCGCGGACAACCGCCTCGCCGGCGCGGCGGCAGACGACATCGCCCGCGGGGCACGCCTGCGGGCGCAGCTGCTTCTCGCCCGCGCGATGCTCACCGCGATGTACGAGCGTCCCGAGAGCCGCGGCGCCCATTATCGCGCCGACGCACCCGCACCCGACCCGCGGTACGCCCGCGCCTGCATCGTCCGGCTGCAGACGCCCTAGGGCGACTCAGGACCGCAAAGGCACCGCTCGGCGCACGCGTGCCCGCCGAGCGGTACCTTTGGGCTTCGCAACTTCGAGTGGATATGAATAAAGCCCCTTACGGGGCTCTAAAAACAAGTGGTGGACCGGCAGGGGTTCGAACCCTGGACCTTGGGATTAAGAGTCCCCTGCTCTACCAGCTGAGCTACCGGTCCGTATGTCTGGAAACCGATGGGGTGGGTACAGGGACTCGAACCCTGGACCTACGGGACCACAACCCGTCGCTCTAGCCAACTGGGCTACACCCACCATGTCTCCGTGCGCAGTGCGCTTAGCTATTATGGCAAGGAATCCCCGCCGGCGCAACCCCCAATTTCGAAAAATTTTAAAAAGGGGTGTTGGATAGCATTTGCCCAGCTAACGGGCGTCGCCATCCCCTGCGTCGGCATGATGGGCGCGCCATGTGCGCACCAGATGGCTCACCAGGTACGACAGAGCGACGCCCGTCGCAGCGCCGCAGCAGTCGAGCAAGACATCGGTCACCTGACCGGAACGGCCCGGCACGAAGAGCTGGATCGTCTCGTCGATGGAGGGCACGAGCACGAGCAGCAGGGCGCAGCTGGCAAGCCTCCCGCGCGCAGGCCGGCGCTCGGCATCGAGCGCATGGCTGGCGCAGAAGCCGAGGGCGAGGTACTCGCAGAAGTGCGCGGTCTTGCGAACAACGAAGTTGGTAACCCATCCCACCGGAAGGCCCAGCGAGGCCAGGGCATCGCACACCGCGTCGAGCACCGACAGGCTGAGCCCGTTACTCCCCGATGCGGGCACGAGCGAGTTACCCCATATGAGGCAGATGATGATGACGGTGAGGGCGAGCCACCGCTTCGATAGCGAGCGCACGGTCGCTTAGGCCTCCGCCCGCATACGGGGCAGCGACGCCGTGCCGCCCTGGATGACGCTCAGATACTCGCGGCTCGTGCGGCGCACGCTCTTAGAGGGCACGTGCTCGAACTCCTCCTCGATGAGCGCGTTGACGTGGCTGTGGCGCTCGGTGGCGCGGGCACCCTCGTCGACGGCGGCGGCGCGCTCGGGGCTCGGGGGGACGGCCGTGGGCTGGGTGAGGGAGGCCGGGCGCATGTGCTTGCCGCGGTACGCGGGCTCGGGCTCCGCCTCGAGCTCGTCGAGGATCGCGAGGGCGGCCGCCCACATATCCTCATGGCCGGAGTAGTCGCGCATGGCGACGGGCTCGGCGGATGCCTCCTCGGCAACCGGATCCGGCATCGCCGCGGAGACGGCGGGCGCCGCCTGCTGGGGCGCGGCGATGACCGTGAGCGGCTCGCGCGAAGCGCTCACGCTGGCAGAGGCCGCCACGAGCGACTCGCCCTCGTACGTATCGAGCGAGGCGAGCGCAGCCAGGCGGGCGGCATCGGTATCGCCATCGAACCCGGTGTCGCGCACCTGCGCGCCCTCCGCCGCAGACGCCGCGAGCGACGCCGTGGTGGCGGCGGTATCGGGAGAGACGCCGACGGTCGCCGTCGTCGCGGACGAGGCGGTTGCGGGAGCCGTCGAGGCGGCTGCCGCGGCAGTAGCGGCGGCACCGGCCGCCGCGCCCGCATGCGTAGCGCCCTGACGGAGCTCCTCGAGCGCAATCTGGTAGATGTCCTTCGAGTAGCGCGGGTCGCAGCTGATGGGCGAGGAGTCGTCGAGCAGCGAGTCGATCTCCGCCCACGCCTCGGCCTCGCTCGGCGCGCCCTGGGCGCGCGCGATGACGGGCACGCCCTTGGGGGCGCGCCGGCCGCCGAAGAACCGCTCGGAGGCGGCGTCTGCGCTCTCATCCCGCAGGAACGAGGGCGCCTCCTCGAAGGAGGCCTGAGATGCGGCGCGGCCCTCGGCCTCGATGCGCGCGGCGCGTCCGAGCGCGATATGGGTCGCGAGCGCCGTGACGCCCGTCCCCGCGAGCGCGCCCGCCGCAACCGGCAGCGCGCACGACGCGACGATGGCGTGCACCTCCTCGAACGGCAGCGTCGCCGCATACGCGAGGGCGGGAACCGCCACGCTCGCACCGCAGGCAAGACCGGCGGCGATCGCTCGTGGGCGTCCATATTGAGAAGCCATGGCAACTCCTTCAATCCCCGTCCCGCCGCCTTGGCGCATGCGAGACGAACCCTATGAGGCATCGCGCAAGAAACGGGTGATGAAGGGCGGGCGCAGGGCCCGCGCAACGGACGTGGTTCATTTCATCTGCGTGTTCCGTCGCGATGCTCCCATTATGCGAGAGCGCCGTGACAAATGCAAGCTCAGGGGCCGCAATAGCACGGTAAACGGCGCCGGGCTAAACGGACGGCGAAGGCACGCGGCGCGGGCCCGGCGGATCGCGGGCGTCCGACGCGCATGAATGCGGCGGATGCGGGAACACTTTAGCCAAAGCGCACCGCCAGCGGCCCCCGCACGGAGGAAGGAGAGGCTCATGTCCCGCATCGCCATTGTCACCGGCGCATCGTCCGGTTTGGGAAGGGAATTTGTCCGGCAGATCGACACTGGCGCGGCAGGCCCCGTCGACGAGATCTGGGCCATCGCCCGCCATGCGGAGAAGCTCGAGGCGCTCGTGCGCATCACCCAGACGCCAGTGCGCGCCTTCTGCCTCGACCTCGGCGACCTCGAGTCGTTCGACCTGATCGAGGCGGCGCTGGCCGAGAGCCCCGACGCCGAGGTCGCCCTCCTCATCAACGGCGCGGGCAGCGGTGCCTTCGGCCCCTTTGCGGGGCAGAGCAAGACCTCGGCATCCGACATGGTCGCCGTCCTCATGCGCGCGCCCGTCGAGCTCACGTACCGCGCGCTCCCCTATCTGGCGCCCGGCTCGCGCATCCTCAACATCTCGAGCGTGGCCGCCTTCGCCCCGCAGCCCGAGCTCGCGGTCTACGCGGCGGCCAAGCGCTTCGTGCTCGATTTCTCGCGCGCGCTGGCGGTGGAGCTCGAGGGGACGGGCATCACGGTCACGACCGTCTGCCCCAAACCCATGCGCACGGGCTTTTTCGACGCCCCGGGCGATGTCGAGGCGGCGGCGCGGATCACGCGCGCCCTCGGCTTCGAGAAGGTCGAGCGCGTCGCGCGCCATGCGCTCAAGGCGGCCGCCCAAGGGCGCGACCTCGCCATATCCGCACCCGAGATGCGGCTCTACTACGCAGCGAGCCGCCTTATCCCCTACCGCTCGCTCATCGCGCTCGAGCGCGCCCTCGGCATCCTCGCCTAGCAAAACGGCGACGGACCCCGCCGGGCCCGTCGCCGCGATGGCAGACGCTCTGTGCGTATCGCCGGGAACCGCACCCTAGGGCATGAGGTCGCCGTGCTCCTGCGCGCGCTTTGCCGAGCGGATGAGGAACTCGCTGTTGGAGCTGGTGCCGCGCAGGCCCTTGATGAAGGCCGAGGCGGCGCGCTCGGTGTTGTTCATGCTCGCGAGCACGCGGCGGATGCCCCACACGAAGGGGCGCATCTGCTCGTCGATCAGCAGGTCCTCGTTGCGCGTGCCCGAGGCGACCGGGTCGATCGCCGGGAAGATGCGGCGGTCGGCGAGGTCGCGGTCGAGCTTGAGCTCCATGTTGCCCGTGCCCTTGAACTCCTCGAAGATGACCTCGTCCATCTTGGAGCCGGTGTCGATGAGCGCCGAGGCGAGGATGGTGAGGGAGCCGCCGTTCTCGATGTTGCGCGCGGCGCCCAGGAAGCGCTTGGGCGGATAGAGCGCCGCCGAGTCCACGCCGCCGGAGAGGATGCGGCCCGACGCCGGCGCCGCGAGGTTGTAGGCGCGCGCGAGACGGGTGATGGAGTCGAGCACCACGACCACGTCGCCGCCCATCTCGACGATGCGCTTGGCGCGCTCGATCACGAGCTCGGCCACACGGGTGTGGTTGTCGGCCGGCATATCGAAGGTCGACGCCACGACCTCGCCCTTGATGGAGCGCTGCATGTCGGTGACCTCCTCGGGGCGCTCGTCCACCAAAAGGCAGATAACGTGCACCTCGGGGTTGTTGATGGTGATGGCCTGGCAGATCTTCTTGAGTATGGTGGTCTTGCCGGCCTTGGGCGGCGAGACGATGAGGCCGCGCTGGCCCTTGCCGACGGGCGCCACGATATCGATGGCGCGGCCGGTGATGGAGTCCTTGCCGTGCTCCATCTTGAGGGGCTCGTTGGGGTAGATGGGCGTGAGGTCGCTGAACTTGGGCCGCACGCGCAGCTCCTCGGGGTCGCGCCCGTTGACGGTCTGGATCTTGGCGAGCGCCGGGTACTTGTCGTTCGCGCGGGACGGGCGCACGGAGCCGACGATGTGGTCGCCGGGGCGCAGGCGCGCGGCGCGGATGAGGTTGGCGGGAACGAAGGCGTCGTCGCGGCTCTGCATGTAGCCGTGCACGCGCAGGTGGCCGAAGCCCTCGTTGGCGATCTCCAGGATGCCCTCGACGTCGCGGAAGCCCTCGGCGCGGGCGGCGGCGAGGTATACCTCCTCCACGAGCTCGGGCTTCTTCTTGCCCGTGGGGTCGAGCTCGAGCTCGCGGGCCTTCTCGCGGAGCTCGGCGACCTTCATGGCCGCGAGGTCCTCGCGCGAGAGCGTGGGCTCGGTGGGCACGTTGTAGCGGTTGTTGCGCTGCTTGCGGTCGCGCTGGCGCTTGTCGCGGCGGTCGCCCGCGTTGTCGCGGCGGTCGCCCGCGCCCGCGGCGTGGGCGCGGTCCTCGGCGGCGTGCGTGCGGCGGGCGCCGCGCGTGCGGCCGGTGCCCTCGGCGCCCTCGGCGGCGCGCTCGCGCTTGGCCGGCTTGTCGGCGCCGGCGCCCGTGCCCGCGTCACGGGAAGACGCCTCCGGAGCGGAAGCGGCCTGCCCGCCCTCGGCGGCGGCCG
>DVMF01000041.1 GCA_018715125.1 Candidatus Coprousia avicola
TCTCCTTGTAGCTGTTGTAGCTCGGCAGCCACACCTCGACGTCGTACGTCTGGCGCGCCGAGAAGCCGAGGTCGCCCGTGCAGAGGCTGATAACGCGATACGGCAGCCCCAGCTGCTGGAGGATGTACTCGGCCTCAGCCGTCATGCTCTCGAGCTCGGCATCGGACTCCTCCGGGCGCGCAAACTTGACCATCTCGACCTTGGTGAACTGATGCTGGCGAATGATGCCGCGCGTATCGCGACCCGCCGAGCCCGCCTCCTCGCGGAAGCACGGCGTGCCGGCGGTGTAGCGCAGCGGCAGGTCGGCGCCGTCGAGAATCTCGCCCGCGTGCAGGTTGGTGAGCGCAACCTCGGCCGTGGGGATGAGGAACTGGTCCTCACCCGTGTGGTAGGCATCGTCCTCAAATTTGGGGAGCTGGCCGGTGCCGTACATGATCTCGCGATTGACGATGACGGGCGGCGTGAACTCCGTGAAGCCGCGGGAGATATGGGTGTTCAAGAAGAAGTTCTCGAGCGCGCGGTCGAGCAGCGCGCCGGCGCCGGCGAGCACGGTAAAGCGCGCGCCGGAGAGCTTGGAGCCGCGGTCGAAGTCGAGAATGCCCAGGTCCGTACCCAGATCCCAGTGCGCCTTGGGCTCAAAGCCCTCGGCGGCAAAATCGCGCGGGGTACCCCAGCGGCGGCGCTCGGGATTCTCGGACTCGTCCACACCCACCGGCGTAGCGGGGCCGGGGATGTTGGGCAGGTGCGCCATAAAGTCGGTGAGCTCGCCCTCGAGGGCGCTCCGGCGCTCGGCCAGGCCATCGATCTCGTCGTTGACCTTGCGGACGGCCTCCTTGGCGGCCTCCGCCTCGTCGCGCTTGCCCTCGCGCATGAGGGCGCCGATCTTCTTGGACTCGGCATTGCGCGTGGCCTGCAGCTCCTCAACCTGGGTGATGACAGAGCGGCGCTCTTCGTCGAGGGCGAAGAAGTGCTCCCGGTCCCACGAGGTCTGACGGTTTGCCATGGCCTCGTCGACGGCGTCGGGGTTCTCGCGGACAAATTTGATATCGAGCATGGTTCCTCCCGGTCGTATGCTCCGAATTTCAGGCGGTACTTGCACGGAGCTTACGCACCATGCGCTCAGGCAAGTATATACTTATTGCATCGAGACCCCTAGGGAGAAGGCGAGAAGCAGACAAGACATGGACGGTATTTTTACCTTTCTCTTTTCCACTCGTGCCGGCCTGGCCGTGCTGTTCTTTGGCGGCATCGTCATCATCGGCATCATCGCGTTCGTAACCGAGAAGCGCACGCACCAGATGTACGTCGACCGCGGCCCGGCGAGCGAAGACGAGGACGGCTGGACCCTGTAGCCTCGCGACGACGGGGCCCCTCGGGCGCCCCGTTGCAGACGCTTGCCTTCGGGAGGGTGATCTTATGGCTTGGAAACCGCACTTCACAGACCCCGAACCTAACATCGACCCCTTTAACGCCCCCGACCCGATCATGCCGGGCGGCGAGCCTGATTTTGAGATGTCGTGCGAGGAGCCCGACGCCGATGACGGCATCGGGCGCATGGCGCGTCGCAACGAGCGCAAGGAGCCCGGGCACCGCAACCACCGGCCCCAACGGGCAAGACACGACCGAAGCATCGATAGCGGCAGCACCAAGCCCGCAGACGCGCCCGTCTCCCCCGTGCGGGAGGAAACGCCCCCCGAGCCGAAGGCCGCACCAACCGGACGAAGGGAGCGCGGGCAGCGGGAGCGGCGCGCCGTCGAACGCGGGGTGCGCAAGACGCTTGCCGGCGGAGGGCCGCAGAAGCGCCGGACGAACTTTGGCTGCCTTATCGTCTTCATCCTCTTCTTTACGCTGAGCGGGGCCATCGGCGCCCTCTTTGAAGGCTGCTCGAGCTGCGTGGACAGCGTCTTCTCCGAAGACGACTACACCTATGAAGAGGATTACACCTACGAGGACTCCTACGACTACGACAGCGATGCGTATGGTGTCGCGCGCGATGCGCTCGTCGAGGAGACCGAGAACGCGACCGCCGCGGAGCTCGAGTTTGCCATCTCCGGCGGCGAGCCGTACGTCGAGCGTGTCATGGCGGGATTTTCGTACGGCTTTACCAACATGATGGGCTTTACCCCTGAGGAGGCCGGCATCGACGTGCGCCCGGCCGCCGAGCGGGTGCTGGCGAGGGGCGCCTACGATATCGACAGTACGTACGCCTTTGGCGATGCTACAGCCGACGGCTTTGCCTTTGAGTGCTCGTCGTACTTCTACATCACCATGCCCGATCTGACCGAGCTCGGCTACGATGCCGCCGACTTCCTGCGCGGCCTGCATGACGGCATCGAGTCGGCGGCGGATGTCACCGACAGCGACCGTGCGGAGCTCGAGGCGTACCTCGCGCAGGAGGTGGAGGCGCTCACCCCGACGGAGATGTACGAGTCCATGGAGTTTACGGCGACAGCCGACGCTGCGGGCGCCGTGACCGAGGGCCCCGTGCTCGACTCCGACACATGGCTCGCCAGCTTCGCCTCGCGTATGGGAGCCTACGAGTACACGGATTAGCGGCAGCTACCGAGCGTGCACGCGCCCCTGCGGCAAAGCGCGCGCCACCGCGCGGGCGATGATAACACCGACCGCCATTTTGACGACGTCGGGCACCGCAAACGGCAACACGGCGACCGTAAGCGCCGCGGGCAGCGCGAGCGACCCCACGACCATGAGCTGGGCGGTGCCCAGGGCATACGAGATAAGCAGCAGGGCGCCCCGCGAGAGCACGTCGCGCGCCGTCTGCGGCAGGCGCTCTATGCGGGCGATGGCGGTCGCCGCAACCATGCCGATCAGAAAACCCCAGAGAAAGCCGCCCGTAGGCCCCAACAAGACGCCGATCCCGCCCATCATGTTGGAGAAGACCGGCAACCCCACGCCGCCGAGCACGAGATAGGTCGCCACGGTGAGCACCGCCTCGCGCGGGGCGAGCACACCGGGCAGCATGGCGAGCACCAAGGTCTGGAGGGTGAAGGGCACAGGACCCAGGGGGATGCTCACCCACGCGCTGACCGCAAGCAGCGCACAGCTGAGACCGCACCGGGCAATACGTTGAGCTGACATGGCATCTCTCCTCATACGGCGAGCGGACCGGTCGACGCCGGTCCGCTCAACGGGCACGCGTTGCAATAGGGGTGCAGAAAGGCGCTACGCCTGGGGCGGCACCGGCGGGACGCCCGCCTGGTCGCCCGCCTCGCCGGCGGTGAGCATCTGCTCGAACATCGAGGCGCTCGCCTTGAAATCGGCCGGCAGCACCACCGTCGAGCTCTTGCCCGTACGGGCGAACTCCGTCATCATCTCGCTCCACTGCGTGAACATGAAGAGCTGGTTGGCCTCGTCGTTGGAAACGCCCGTCTCCTGAATGGTCTCGAGCGAGTCCTTGATACCGACCGCGATGGCCTTGCGCTGGTTGGCGATGCCCTCGCCGGCCTTCTCCATGGCCTCGGCCTCGGCCTTCGCCTCGGTAACGCGCCGGATACGGTCCGCCTCGGCGAGGTCCTGCGCCGCCGCCTTGGTACGCTGCGCGGCGTTGATCTGGTTCATGGAGTCCTCGACCTCTGCCGGCAGCGCGATGCGCGTGATGAGGGTCGAGACCAGCGTGAAGCCGTATGCCGCCATCTGCTCGGACACGGTGGCGTTCACGTCTTTGGCGATGTCGTCCTTCTTGGCAAAGACCTCATCGAGCGTATAGACCGGAATGGAGGAGCGCAGCGCGTCGGTGATGAAGTCGCGCATCTGGGCGACCGGCTGCTGCAGCATGTAGTAGCTCTTGTAGACGCCCGAGTCCGCCGGGCCGGTGCCCATGTCGTACGAGACGTGGTACTGAGCGGAAACCTCGAGCCCGATGGTCACGTTATCCTCGGTCTTGGCGTCGATATCGAAGCCGTTCTTCATGGTGCGCAGGGAGACGGTAGCCGCCTTGCGGTCGATCACGGGAATCTTGGCGTGAAAGCCCGCACCCACGATCTTGTTGAACTTACCGAGTCGCTCGATGATGACGGCGTGCTGCTGCTTCACGACAAAGAGCGTATCGGTGAGCAGCGCGATAACCACCACAAGAACGATGATCAAACCAATCAACGTACCCAACATGATGACCTCCTCGGGGCCTGGGAATCGTTGCCGATAGCATAGCAGGTTTGCCCCTGCGCGTTGTTAACGGCGCGCAAGGAGCCGGTGAACGGAGCGGCGAGGGCCGGGGCGCTAGCCCTCGATGGCGTCGATGGCCTGGATGAAGGCCGAGCGCAGGCCCGCGCGCTCGAGTGCGGCGACGCCCCGGATGGTCGTACCGCCCGGCGAGCATACGGCGTCCTTCATGGCACCCGGATGGTCGCCCGTCGCAAGCTGCAGCTTGGCGGTACCGGCGATCATCTGGCCCACCATGCGGTACGCATCGGCGCGCGGGATACCGTACTTGACCGCGGCATCGCCCAGCGCCTCGATGACCATGGCGATGAACGCGGGGCCGCATCCGCCCACCGTTCCGGCAACGGAGAGCAGGCGGCTCTCGACCGTGACGACGGTGCCGAGCGCCCCGAGTAGCTCCCAGACCAGCTCGTGCTCGGCAGGCGCGAGCGTATGGAGGCGCTCGCAGGCGATAACGCCCTCGCCGATCGCGACGGGCGTGTTGGGCACGGTCGAAAGATGGCGCGAGCCCGGGAGCAGCGCCTCGTAGCGCGCGCAGTCCCATCCGGCGGCGACGGAGAGCACGGGCTTTGCGGCGAGGGCGTCGGCAAGGGGGCCGAGCACCTCCTCGATGAGGTACGGCTTGATGGCGACGACCACCAGGTCGACCGCGTCTATAAGTGACGCCGCGTCGGGCAGGGCGTGCATGCCGCGCGCGGCGCAGCGCTCGCAGAGCGCCTCATACCGGCTGGCGCACGCATACAGGCTATCTGCCGCCACCGCCCCTGTGGCGATCCACCCGTCCGCCATGGCGCTCGCCATGTTGCCGAACCCTACGAATCCAATCTTGATGGCGTCCATCTGGTATGCCCACCTTCCGTATATGCCTCGTACCTTCTTCGCCAAGCACCTCGCGGCGCATCGCGGCCATGTGCCTATGACATGAGCCACACCGTGAGCGCCAGCGCGACGATGCCCGAGATGGCAAAGTAGGCGACAGCCGCCCACAGCAGCCATTTACCCGCGAGCGCCGCGTAGCGCCGCCACGTATCGTCCTCAGCATACCGCGAGAATATTCCATCTGCCGTAAGGCGCCGGGCCACCAACACAAGCACGATGCAGGCGATGAGCGCAAACGCCGCGTAGACCGGCAACGCGAAGAGCAGCGCAAGGAACAGCGCCGCCCCCACCAAGATAATCGGTAGCAGCAAAACGAAGCAGCCGCCCATAATCCTCCCCTTTCCAATCCGGGCGCGCGGCCAGCCATCGCTGCGAACGCGCGCTCCCTCACCCCCAAGACGCGCTACCGCTCCGGATAGAGCGGATGCGCTGCCAGAAGCTCCTCCACCCGCGCGGCGACATCGCACCGCGCGAGCTCGTCATCCGCGTGGAACACCACCTGCGCGATGAGCTCGCCGATCTCACGGAACTCGTCGGTGTCAAGCCCGCGCGTCGTGCCCGCAGCGGAGCCGACGCGAATACCGCTCGTCTGACGCGGCGGCAGCGGGTCGCTCGGGATGGCGTTCTTGTTGACGGTAAGGCCCGCCGCGTCGAGCAGAAGCTCGGCGTCGTGCCCCGTGACGCCCGCCGCCGTAAGATCGACCAGGCAGAGGTGGTTATCCGTCCCGCCCGACACGAGGCGCAGGCCGCCCGCGACGAGCCCTTCGCCCAGCGCTTGGGCGTTTGCGACCACATGCTCGATGTAAGAGGAGAACGCCGGCGTCGCCGCCTCGGCAAAACACGCCGCCTTGCCGGCGATGACGTGCATAAGGGGACCGCCCTGCGTGCCGGGGAACACCGCCTTGTCGATGGCGCGGGCGAGTGCGGGGTCGTTGGTAAGAATGAGGCCGCCGCGCGGACCGCGGAGCGTCTTGTGCGTCGTCGAGGTCACCACGTCCGCGTGCGGGAACGGCGAGGGGTGCGCGCCGGTCGCCACCAGGCCCGCGATATGCGCCATATCGATCATGAGAAGCGCGCCCACGCCGTGCGCTATCTGGGCGAGCCGCTCGAAATCGATGATGCGCGGGTACGCCGAGGCGCCGCCCACGATAAGGCGCGGGCGCTCGGCGCGGGCGAGTGCCTCCAGGGCATCGTAGTCGATGGTCTCGGTCGCCGGGTCGAGCCCGTAGGGGACAAAGCGGTACAGCTTGCCCGAGAAGTTGACCGGAGAGCCGTGCGTAAGGTGGCCGCCCTGGTCGAGCCGCATACCGAGCACGGTATCGCCCGGCTCGAGCAGCGCGGCGTAGGCGGCGAGGTTGGCGTTGGCGCCCGAATGCGGCTGCACGTTGGCATACGCGCAGCCGAAGAGTGCGCAGGCGCGGCGCCGCGCGAGGTCCTCGACCACATCCACGCGCTCGCACCCACCGTAGTAGCGGTGCCCGGGGTAGCCCTCGGCATACTTATTGGTGAGCACGCTCCCCACGGCCTCGAGCACCGATGGAGAGACGAAGTTCTCCGATGCGATGAGCTCGATGGTCGACCGCTGGCGCGCAAGCTCCGCCTCAAGCGCACCGGCAAGATCCGGGTCGGTCTTTGCGAGATGTTCGAGCGCCATGGAGTACCCCTTTCGGTTGAGGGACGCGGGGCGGTGTCAGTCGTCGAGCCAGCGGCCGCGCCTGCCGTCGCCCCGTGTGATGTTGATGCGGATCTTGCCCATCAGCACGAGCACCAGAAGCACGATGAACACGATGGGCAGCAGGCGCAACGCGCCGACTACCAGAATCCCCAAAAACGAGAGGACGAGCGATATGATCGCCGCGACGGCGAGCAAGATGACGACCAGTGTGAGAAACGGCATGGACACCCCTTTGGTTTTTGTCCAGCATACCAAAAGCGCCCCCACCGGGCGGCGGGGGCGCGAAGGGTAACACGGGTTGCGGGTGCGAGCGCCTACGAGGCGAGGCTCACCTCGTACGCCGGCTCGTCAAAGGCGCCGCCCATGATGATGCGCGCCGTGAGGTCGTCCAGGTTATATACGACCGACCACTGCGTGGCGCTCTCCTCACCACGGCTGTTCAGATGCGGCTCCTGCGCGACGGCAGCGAGCAGGTCCATCGCCTCGTCCTCGGCAAGCACGCCCGCCTGCGCGTTAAGCGTGCTCATAAGCGTCTCGTAACGGTCCTGACCATGGCCGAAGTCGTACTCGCCCGGCGTGAGCAAGAAGTTCGTCGCCGCCTGGTACGTCACGCCCGCCGCGCCGGAAAGCGCCCCCATGGTGGTCGCGTCGCCCGGCGCAAGCACGCTCATCTCGTTGCCGATGTACTCAACGACCACCGATGCACCCGAGGCGTCCGCGATCTGGAAGTGGTAGCAGCTCTTGGCACTCGAGTGCATGTCGTAGCGCTCGAGCAGGGCCACGGCCTCGTCCACGGTCGCGCAGCTGTCGAGCATCATGCGGATAGCCGTCGTCGTGGTGATGTCGACCTTGTCGGTCTGCTGGTCGGTCGGGTCGGTGTCGATGAGCAGCACGCCCACGGCAAGCCCCGCCTCATTCATGCCGTCGAGCGGCGCGTACGGCGCGGCGAGCGTCGTCAGGCTCGAGACAAGATCCTCGGGCAGCTTGTCCTCGCCGTAGCCCAGAAAGCCCAGGTTCACCATGGATACGCTCGCGTACCCGTCCGCGGGGTCGGTGCGCACGAGCATGCCCGGCGAGAAGGACAGGTCGAAGTTGCGCCCAAAGAGCGCGTCGCCCTCCGGCGTCGTCGCGTTGAACGTCGAGCACGCCAGATCGGGCAGGTCGATGGTGATGGGCAGGCCCTTCATGATGCGATTCACCACAAACTGGATGAGCTCGCCGTCGTTGGAGGCGCCGCCCTGGGCGATAAACTCGTCGATACCGTAATCGCCATCGTAGGTCATGGTGTAGAGCGGGTAGTCCTTGACCTTCTCGATGGACCCGAGCGTGGCAAGCTCGTGTCCAAAGAGGGCGAAGACGGCCACGGCGGCCACGATGACCAGCGCAACCAGTACGCCGACAACGCCCAGAACGACTTTCTTCACCCTGCTCATGGGCTTCTTTTCCATGTGTGCTCTCTTTCTCCCGTTGCACAAACGGGCATCATGCTATCAGAGAGAGGCGCATAGTTGACGCTTTCTGTAATATCGTCAATGTGTCGCACCGCTCCCTCTGGCGGGGATGTGCCCGTTTCGCGCCGACACGCAGGGACCTACCGGCCCGCGCCGGCGCGCCGCGGCATCGGGCGCGCCCTCTTGGGTATGCTATCGAGCGGATATCGACTCGGGGTCGCCGCCCCCACCGTCCCTACAAAGGAGTTGCCATGAGCGAAACCTCCCGCATCGACGCGTTCAAACAGCTGCAGCGCACCCTCCAGCAGAAGTACTACCTTATGAGCGTGCTCGAGTTCGACGGAGAGACCGTCGCGCCCGAGAACGGCGCCGCCGCGCGCGCCGAGGCCATGGGCGCCCTCGCCGGCGAGATGCACGAACTCACGACCTCTGACGCATCGGTGAGGCTCGTCGCCGAGCTCGAGGCCGACGCCGCCGCCGGCGCCCTTGACGCCCAAACGGCCACCGAGCTCCATGTCTTTAGCCGCGACCAGCGCGAGGCCCGCGCCATCCCCACCGAGGAGGAGATCGCTTGGAGCAAGCTCACCAGCGAGGCGAACGCCGTGTGGCACCGCGCCAAGCTCGCCGACGACTGGGCGTCCTTTGAGCCCTATGTCGAGCGCATCGTCTGTGCCTGCCGCCGCCGCGCGGAGGCGCTCGACCCCACGCGCGACGCCTATGACGTGCTGCTCGACCAGTACGAGCGCGGTATGGACACCGCCGCCTACGATGCGTTCTTCGCCCAGGTGAAAGAGACGGTGGTGCCGCTTGTCCGCGAGATCGCTCCCCAACCGGCGCCCGACCTCCCCTTTAGGAGCGCCCAGGTCGACCGCGCGGCGCAGCTCGCCATCGCGCGCGACCTGCTCGAACTCGAAGGGCTCGATATGGACGGCTGCGCCGTGGCGGAGGTGGAGCATCCCTTCTCCGACGGCTTTGCCCCCGGGGACGTGCGCGTGACGACCCACATCTACGAGACGGACGCGCTCTCCAACGTCTTCTCCATCCTGCACGAGGGCGGCCACGCCATATACGAGCAGAATGTCGACCCCGCCTACGCGTGGACGTGCCTCGACGGGGGCACCTCGATGGGCATCCACGAGAGCCAGAGCCGCTTTTTCGAAAACATCGTCGGGCGGTCGCGCGCCTTTGCCGAGCCCCTGCTCGCCGTGCTGCGCAAGCACGCGCCCGCGGTGTACGGCGGCGTGAGCGCCGACGACCTCTATCGCGCCGCCAACCTCGCCCACCCGCAGCTGATCCGCATGGAGGCCGACGAGCTCACCTACCCGCTCCACATCATGATCCGCTACGACATCGAGCGGGCGCTCTTTGCCGGCGAGGCGCGCGTCGCCGACATCCCGACGCTCTGGCGCGAGCTCACCAAGCGCTATCTGGGGCTCGACGTCCCCAACGATGCCCTCGGCTGCCTGCAGGACACGCACTGGTCGGGCGGCAGCTTTGGGTATTTCCCGAGCTACGCGCTCGGCAGCGCCTACGGCGCGCAATACGTGGACGCCATGGAACGCGCAGGTATAGATGTGGACGGCGCCAGCGCTTCCGGCGATCTGACCCCGGTGCGCGACTGGCTGCGCGACCGCATCTGGCGCTGGGGTCGCGGCAAGGACGCCCCCGAGCTCATCGCGGGCGCGTGCGGCGCCCCGTTTGACGCGACGTATTACTGCGATTATCTGGTCAAGAAGTTCTCTGCCCTCTACAACCTGTAGAGGCGGCGTCCGCCGCGGCGCGCACAGCGAACCGTGGCCGCGCAAGCTGATACAATGGCCGGGTGATCCCGTCCGCCGCGCCCCTCGCGCGCTACGGGACGCGAAAAAGAAAGCACGAGGAGCGCCGCGTCCACCTGCGGCGCCCCGCATCGGCACCGGGGAGAGCGCCATGAGCGTACGCAGCACCGCCGCCGCCACCGCGGCATCCATCGCCCGCTTTGGGATCCAGCGCGTGCTCCACCGGCGCGGAGGCAGCATCCCCGGCATCATCGCCCTGCGCCTTGACCCCGAGATCTTGCGCGAGATGGCGCCCCTTTTCGCAGCGTCCGTGGTGGTGACCGGCACCAACGGCAAGACCACCACCACCAACCTGCTGGCCGACTGCCTCGGCGCAGACGGCACCTGCATCATCACCAATCGCGCCGGCAACAACATGGAGGCCGGCATCGCGGGCGCTATTCTGGAGGATCGGCGCCGCGCGCGGGCGGCCCGCGGCGCCACGGGTCCCGCGGCGATCGGGTGCTTTGAGTGCGACGAGCTCTACACGGCACGGGTGCTCCCCAAGCTCAAGCCCACGTATCTCGTGCTGCTGAATCTCTTCCGCGACCAACTCGACCGCTACGGCGAGATCGACCATACCCAGGACGTCATCGCAGGGGCACTCGCTTCCTCACCGGCCACGACCCTTATCTACAACGCCGACGACCCGCTCTGCGCCGCCATCGCGCGGCGGGTGGAGAACCCCACCATCGCCTTTGGCTTCGCGGCGACGGCGGCGGGCGATGAGGAGCCCGACAAGGTCTCCGACAGCCGCTTCTGCGCGGTGTGCAACGCACCCCTCACCTATGAGTACGTGCTGTACGGCCAGCTCGGCTCCTACCGGTGCCCCACGTGCGGCTGGCAGCGCCCCGACCTCGCCTTTGCCGTCACGTCCGTCGAGACGACCGAGGACGGCCAGCGCTTCACCCTGGAGGCGCGCGATGCGGCGCGCGCGGGCTTCCCCTGCACGGCGCACATCGCCTACCACGGCCTCTACATGGTCTACAACGCCATGGCGGCGCTCACCGCGGCGACCCTCATGGGCGCTGACGGCGCGCGCTTCCAGCAGACCCTCGACCGCTACCAGCCCGCGCGCGGCCGTATGCAGAAGCTCACCGTCAAGGGGCGCAAGCTCCTCGTCAACCTTGCGAAGAACCCGGTCGGGTTCGACCGCATCATCCAGATCATCCAGGCCACCGACGCGCGCGCCTGCGCCTTCTTCATCAACGATAAGGACGCCGACGGACACGACATCTCGTGGATCTACGACGTCGACTTCGAGCGGCTCGCCCGCATGCGCGACCTCACCGTATACGCAGGCGGCACGCGCGCCGAGGACCTGCAGGTGCGCCTCAAGTACGCCGGCGTTCCTTCCACGGTGGTGCGCAGCGCCGAGGAGGCCATCGACCGTGCGGCGAGCGCGGAGATAGGCGCGGCGGACACCCTCTACATCGTGGGCAACTACACCGCGACACTCGAGCTGTGCGACGAGCTCGACCGCTTGCCCGCCGGCGAGACACCCCAAGGCGAGCGCACCCATGCCGCCGCGGACGCGCTTTGCGCGGACGATGCCGCCTGGGCGCGCTGGTCGCTCGTAGACCGCGGCACCATAGCCCCCCTCTACCGCGAACTCGCCGCGCGGCCGCTCACCATCTGCCACCTCTACCCGCAGGAGCTCAACCTCTACGGCGACACGGGCAACGTCGCCATCCTCGCGGCGCGCTGCGCGTGGCGCGGCATCCCCGTGCGCGTAACGACCCTCAACCGCGGCGAGGTGGCCGACCTCTCGGGCGTGGACATCGCCGTCATCGGCGGCGGCGCCGATCGCGACCAGCTGGCCGTCCAGCACGAGCTCATGCGGCACCGCGAGGCCGTTGACCGCTACCTCAACCACGACAAGGGCGCCATGCTCGCCATCTGCGGCGGCTACCAGCTGCTGGGTCGCCACTACTTCCTCGGGGACGAGAAGATCGAGGGTCTCGGCGTCATCGGCATCGAGACGCGCCGCGCCGACAACCCCACGGACCGCCTCATCGGCAACGTCGCCGTCCGCGCCGACATCGTCGATGCGGACATCCTGGGCTTCGAGAACCACGGCGGCCGCACCTACCTCGATGCGGACGAGGCGCCGCTCGGGACGAGCGTGGTGGCGGGCACCGGCAACAACGGCACCGATGGGTACGAGGGCATCGTGCATCACGGCCTGGTGGGCACGTATTTCCACGGTCCGGTGCTCTCCAAGAACCCCGCGCTTGCGGACTGGCTCATTGCCTGGGCGCTCCGCCGGCGCGGCATCGAGGAGCCGCTCGAGGCGCTCACCGACGTCGAAGAGGCAGGCGCCCGTCGCGCCTTCGAGAAGAAGCTCCCCCACCGCGCCTAACTTCTAAATATGTATGAGAAGTTTTCCGCAAAACTTCTCACGCCTCCTATGAAGTAAGAGGACTCGTCTCCCCCTACGTGACGAGAAGACCGTTGCTATCGATGCGGGCGGCATCACGGTGATGACCCTCTGGAAATGGCACCCCACTCCCAACGCATGCAAAAAGGCGTCCGACCCTTGTGGGGGCCGGACGCCTACGCCATGCGCTCTATAACGTGCTCAGAATGGCTACTCGTTGTCGCCTGCGGTCATCTGCGTGGCCGAGAGGCCGGCGGCCGCATCGGCCTCGGTCGCGGCACGCGCGTCGGGCCAGACCCAGTCGGTGAAAGCCGGATGGTCGTAGCCCTCCTCTACGGCAAAGCGGAAGGCCTCGTCGCGGAAGGCGTCCCAGGCCTTCGCCTGCTCGGCGTGCGCGGCGGTACCGGCGACGCCGTCCACGAGACGCAGGGCCTCGGCAGCCAGCGCCCAGCGGTCCATGTTGTTCAGGCGCAGCATGTCGAACGGCGTGGTCGTGGAGCCCTTCTCCTCGTAGCCGTGCACGCACCAGGCGTCGTGGCCGGGGCGCGCCCAGATGAGACGGCGGATGGTGCCCGCATAGGCGTGGAAGCAGAAGAGTACCGGCTTCTCGCCCGCGCCGAAGAACTGGGCGAAGCGCTCGTCGGACAGCGCCTGGTCGTTCTCACAGGCGTTCTGAATCTTGAGCAGGTCGACCACGTTCACGAACCAGACCTTGACACCCTGCTCGCGCAGCAGGTCGACGGCCGCGAGCGCCTCGAGCGTGGGCACGTCACCGCAGGTGGCGATAACCACGTCGGCATCGGCGAGCGACTCCGCCGTGGATGCCCACTCCCACACGGCCAGGCCCTCGGCGAGCTCGGAGCGAGCCTCATCGACCGAGATGAAGGTCGGTGCGGGCTGCTTGCCGCAGAAGATGGCGTTAACGCAGTCGGTCGAGGTGTAGGCGCGCTCCGCGACGGCGAGCGCCATGTTGGCGTCGCAGGGGTAGTAGGCGTTCACGATGTGCGTATCGTTGGCCTTGTTGAGCAGAAGGTCGATGAAGCCGGGGTCCTGATGGCTGAAGCCGTTGTGGTCCTGGCGCCACACGTGGCTCGACAGCAGGATGTTGAGGCCGGCGATGGGCGCACGCCACGGAATCTCGCGCTTGGTGGCCTCGAGCCACTTGCAGTGCTGGTTCACCATGGAGTCGACCACGTGCACGAAGCTCTCGTAGCTCGACCACACGCCGTGGCGGCCGGTGAGCACGTACGCCTCGAGGAAGCCCTCGCACTGGTGCTCGGACAGCTGCTCGATGACCTTGCCCGAAGGGGCGAGCAGGTCGTCGTTCGCCTCGTCGGCGTAGTGGCCCGCCTCCCACTGCTTCTTGGTAACCTGATAGGCATCCTGCAGACGGTTGGATGCGGTCTCATCCGGCCCGAAGATGCGGAAGTTCTCGGGGTTGGCAGCGAGCACGTCCGCCGTGTAGGCGCCGAAGACGCGCGCCGCCTCGGTCTGACCGTACCCGTGCCCGCGCTCGGCAACCGGCACCTCATGGGCGTGGATGTCGGGGAGCACGAGCTCCTCGCGCACACGGCCGCCGTTGGCGTTGGGGTTCGCGCCGATGCGCAGGTCGCCGGTGGGCATCCAGCCGTTTACCTCGGGGCGAATCTGCCCCTCAGGCGTGAAGAGCTCATCGGGCTGGTAGGACTCGAGCCAGCTGCGCAGCACGCGGAAGTGCTCGTGGGTGTCCTTGGCACTCGCCAGCGGCACCTGATGCGCGCGCCACGAATCCTCGGTCTTCTTGCCGTCGATGACCTTGGGGCACGTCCAGCCCTTGGGCGTACGGAAGACGATCATCGGGTAGACCGGGCGCGTGACCTCCTCGCCCGCGGCCGCCTGGGCAGCCGCGCGCTCCTTGATGGCGCAGATCTTACCGAAGACCTCTTCGAGCAGGGCGGCGAAGCGGGCGTGGATGCTCTCGTGGCTCTCGTCGTCAAAGCCCGCGACGAAGAAGTGCGGCTCGTAACCCATACCCTCGAAGAACTTCTGCAGCTCCTCGTCGGAGATGCGTGCGAGGATGGTGGGGTTGGCGATCTTGTAGCCGTTGAGGTGCAGGACCGGCAAGACGATGCCGTCGGTCGCGGGGTTCACGAGCTTGTTGGACTGCCAGCTCGTGGCGAGCGGGCCGGTCTCCGCCTCGCCGTCGCCCACCACGGCGACCGCGAGCAGGCTCGGGTTGTCGAGCACCGCGCCGTACGCATGGGAGAGCGTGTAGCCGAGCTCGCCGCCCTCGTGGATGGAGCCGGGGGTCTCGGGCGCGAAGTGGCTCGGGATGCCGCCCGGGTAGGAGAACTGGCGGAAGAACTTCTCGAGGCCCGCCTCATCATCGGTGATGTCGGGGCGAATCTCGCGGTACGTGCCGTCGAGCAGCGACTGCGCCGTGCCCGCCGGACCGCCGTGCCCGGGGCCCATGAGGAAGATGGCGTTCTGCCCATGGTCGGCGATAAGGCGGTTTACATGGGCGAACAGGAAGTTGATGCCCGGCGTGGTGCCCCAGTGGCCCACGAGGCGGTGCTTAACGTCGGCGCGTCCGAAGGCGCGGGGCTCACCGGTCTTGGCATCCGGGTAATCGGAGCGCATGAGCGGGTTGCTCCGAAGGTAGATCTGACCGACGGAGAGGTAGTTGGCGCAGCGCCAGTAACGCTCGACGCCGGCGAGCTCGTCGGCGGACACGGTGCCCGTGCCCGCATGCCAGGGCGTGCCAAGAACAGGATGAGACATGCGATGCTCCTTTGCCAGATGGGTTATGCTGCTGAGCAGTATAGATGATAAAACGTTTTATCGTTGTTAGCAAAACGTTTTGTTTCAGAATCGCGTCGTCTCGTGTGGTTATTATCGGTGAACGGCTATTTTATGGTGGTGAACGGTGTTTACTACTTGTAGATCAAGGCGGGGCAACGCCGCTCTATCAACAGACCATCGGCCGCCCCATCGCACCACCGCGACCATCCGGCCGCGGGCCTCATACGTCTTCGCGAACGTCGTGGGATTTTCCGCTCAGATATGGAGACCTGCGGTCGCCTTCTCGGTCAAATCGCCTCATCAACAACACGGAGCGCCCGCCGATGCGCATCAGGCGAGAAGCGGGAACGTTCATTCCGCACTTACTCATGAGCTGCAGCGCAACGTATTCCCAAGCTCCGACATCATCAACAGAATCTTCGTCTACATTACTGTTATCTAGAGCACGCGCACGCTGTCGCGTTCCACAAGACAGGGCTCGAGCAGGCGCACCACGGGCTCGACGGCGCCGGGCGCATCGCTCTCCAGGCGGCGGAGCATGAGCGCGAGGGCCTCGTCTGCAAGCACCGCAACATCTTGATCGATGGCGGTAAGCGCCGGCTCAAAGAGCGAGTCTGCCGCCGAGTTGTCGTAACTCACCACCGAGTAGTCGCGCGGAACGCGGCGCCCCTGCTCGTACAGGCGCTTGAGCAAACCGAGCGCGATGTTGTCGGAACTCGCAAACACCGCGGTCGCATCGGTTGCGGCAAGCCCCGCCGCCGCCTCGTACGCATCGGGGATGTAATAGTCGCTATCGAACACCAGCGCCTCGTCAAACGGCACCCCATACTCGGCGAGCGCCCGACGATACCCGTCGAGACGGTGGCTGCCGGTGTTGGAGCGCGATGCGTTGACGATACAGGCGATGCGTCGGTGACCGTGCTCCAGCAGGTGCCGCGTCGCCATGTATCCGCCGAGCTCGTTATCGAACAGCACCTTGTCGCACGCGAGGTCATCGAGAACGCGGTCGACCATCACGTAGGGCACGGGGCACTCGGCGATGCGCTGCGGGAGCTCCTCGCCACCCGCCGTCTGGTTGCCCATCACGATAAAGAGCCCCTCGACACCGCGGTTCACGAGGGTGGAGAGGAGCTCGACATCGTTGACGGCAAGGTCGTCCGACGTGGTGATAAACAGCGCGAATCCTTGAGCGCGGCACCGTTGCTCGAGGTTTTTGGCGAGACGCGAGAAGAAGCGGCTCTCGATGTTGGGGACGATGAGGCCGAGGGTCTTGGAGCGCTGCGTCACCAGGCTGCGCGCTATCTGGTTGGGCACGTATTGTTTGGCGGCTGCGATGGCCTTGATACGGCGACGGTTTTCCTCCGAGATGCGGCACGGCCGATCGTTGAGGACGAGCGACACCGTAGAGACGGAGAGCCCCGCTTCACGCGCAATCTCTTTAAGCGTCACCTTGGGCACGACGCACCTCTCCTCTCCCCTCGCCTTAACCTCACTCCACGGTAGCACGATTGGGACACAGGGACGCGGAAAACATACGGGCAGCCCGGGAGCAACCCGCAAGGCGCACGGCCGGTAAGCGCGCGATGCCCGCCGCGCGGCACAGGGCTGCGGGCGGGCATCGCGAACTTCGTCAACGTGCTGAGGACTACGCCGTCTTCTCCGTCAGGTAGTCGAGGTCCTCCTTCTTGAAGCCGAAGAGGTACGTCACCACCGCAGCCACCACGAACGCGATGGCAAAGCCGATGCACGCAAACATGACGTTCGCCTGACCACCGGGCAGGTAGGCGGTGAGGAACAGGATGTTGGAACCGCCGCCCGAGTTGTAATACACAACGTTCGTGAGACCGAGGAACAGGCCGCCCGCCGCGCCACCGGCGATCATGCCGATGAGCGGGCGCGTGTAGCGCAGAGCCAGACCGAAGAGCGCCGGCTCCGTCACGCCACCGATGGCACCTGAAACGAGGAAGCCGAAGTTCTGCGACTTCTCCTCCTTGCGGCGGATGCGCAGGAAGGCACCGAGGGCCATGCCCCACACGCCGAGCATCGCCGCGTTGGACGCCACGTAGACAAATGCCTCATAGCCGTACTCGAGCAGCGGAATCTTAGCGAGCTGGATAATAGCGATGTGCATACCGGTAATCACGAGCAGCTGCCAGATACCGCCGATGATCGTCATGCCGATTACGCGAATCGGGCCGCCAGCGTCGCCCATGGCAAGTATGTCCGTGCTCACGAGGTTACCGAGCTCGCGCCCGATGGGGCCGAGCACCAGAAAGCAGATGGGCACCATGATGATAATCGTGCAGAACGGCGTGAAGACGGTGGTGAGCACGTCGGGCATGATCTTGCGGATGCCCTTCTCAAGCAGGTAGAGCACCGGCACCGAGAGCACGATCGGCAACACCGTCTGCGAGTAGCTCGCCATCATGACGGGAATCCCGAAGATCGTGAACTGCGTGCCCTCGGTCACCATGGTCGCGAAGGTGGGGCTCATATAGATGCCGCCCAAGAACAAGCCGAGCACCGGCGTGGCACCGATCTTCTTTGCAGCGGTATAGCCCAGATACAGGGGGATGAACGAGAAGGCCGCGTTGTAGATGAGGTCGTAGAACAGGATGTAGACATCGCTCTCGGCCGAGACGAGGTTGAGCAGCGTGGGGCCGATGAGCGAGGCGATGGCGCGCGAGAGACCGCCCGTGAGGAAGATCGGGATGAGCGGCACCATCGAACCGGACAGATAGTCGAGGATCTTCTTACCCACGAGCCTGGGCGTGAGCTTCTCCTTCTCGGCGGGGGTATCGAGGTTCTCGTCGATGGCCTCCTGCTTGGCCAAACCGCTCATGGCGCAGAGCTCGTTGTAGACCTTGGGCACGTTCTGGCCGATGATGACCTGGTACTGTCCACCGGTCTCCTGGAAGCCGAGCACGCCCGTCGTCCGCTTGAGCGTGCCCTCGTCAACCTTCGAGCGGTCCTTGAGCGTAAAGCGCAGGCGGGTCATGCAGTGCGCAACGTAGCTCACGTTGCTCTTGCCGCCCACCGCCTCAAGCACGTCGGCAGCGATCTTTTTGTTGTCTGCCATAAAGTCTCCCTTCATGGTTCGTTCGGTGCGGCCGCATGGCCGCGCGAGCTATATCCGGGCAGCGAGCGCGCTTCGCCGCCGCGGGTACCGTAAGGCCGCTCAGGTGTCTGAGCGCGTGCAGATGCGGTTCACATGCAGAAAGAGATAGAGCTTCTCCTCCTCCGTGAGCGGATGATGAAAGGTGCTCTCGATAAAGAGCGCGATGCGATCGACGCAGGCGGCGATGTCGGGATTACCCTGGACAAACGGCTCGTAGGCACTCGAGATACCCGTCTCGATCGCATCATGTGACTCTGCCCGCTTGAGCAGGTAGAGGATGTGGGTGGCAAAGCGGGCAAACCCAAAGCCCTCGCGATCGACCTTCACGCCCATCGACTGCTCGACGATCTCGGTGATGTCGCGCAGCAGGCGCTCGTGCGCCGTGCCGGTGTCCTCCTGCTCGCCCGCGTTCGCATCGTACGCACCGTTGATGAGGGAGAGGGCGATGCCGGACGCCTCGTTGCGCGGCAGCAGAACGCCGATCTCCTCCTTGATGAGCTTGAGCGCGTACTGGGCAATCTTATATTCGAGCGGGTAGTTCTGCTGAATATCGTAGGCAAGCGGAGAGCTCAGCAGGATCCCCTCGCGTATGCGCTGCACCGCAAAGGCGATGTGGTCGGCAAGGGCGACCTCTACGTTGGGACTGAACTGATAGGGCAACAAGCCGCGCGCGGTATCGGTAATCTGCGCGGCGACCGCGAGATATTCGATGGGCAGATCGCGCAGCAGGTCGATATAGCGCGGCTCGATGTCATAGAAGGTGCGGATGACGAAGTTGAGGTCGAGTTCGGACGAAAGCGGAATGGTGCTGAGGCCGCGGCCGAGCGCAATAACCTGGCGTCCGTCATCGTCAACGCAGAGCACCGCATTGTTGTTCAAGCGCTTGACGATCCGCATGCGAACCTCCCTTACCCGTAAGCCGTACGCCTGACCCCGACGATCTCTCGGTGCCAGACGCATCCCCGCGCCATCCCCCAAGGCGTCCATCGCGAAAAAAAGGGGCAGACCCGCTCGCTTACGAGCGACAGTCTGCCCCGAGTCACATCTCGAGTTACACCCTGTTGTACGGTACAGAATACCCGCTTCCGTCGTTTGGGTAAAGAGTTGCACCCTGCAAAAACCGCTCACGCCTGCTATTCAACCGTTCAACCGCTTGTTGGCCGAGCATGCGGCGCGCGGACATCGCAGCTCACCATGCATCAGCCTCGGCCTCCCGAAAGAACACTCTCGGCGAGTTGCGCGGGCGAGCTGCGCCCCGCTTACGCGTAGGCGAAAAGCGTGACATGCAAAAGCGTCGGCTCGTCGTAGCGCATGATGGCGGCCTCGTCGCCGTTCAAGCGCCGGTCGGCGACCCAGGCGCCGTCGCGCACCTCGCCGTCTTCGAGCACCAGCAGGTCCACATGCGGACGGGCGGCATCCGTCGACCGGAACGCCAACATGCAGCGCATCGCGAGGACGTAGAACTCCCCTTCCGCGACCTTGAGAACGGCAGCGGCACCGGGCAACCCCTCGGCCGCAAACGTGACATCGACGGTAAACGCCCCCATGGCAAGGGCCGCCTCGTCAGCGCGCTCGCGGCTCGCCGCGTTGAGCCGGGGCGTGCCATAGGCATCCGGGTCGAGCGACAGCAGCCCGGACAGGCGCTCCGTCACCGCGCGATACTCAGACGGATCCTGCGGGATGCGGAAGGCCGGGTCCGAGACGTCGGCGCCAAAGAGCACGCCCGCCGACGCGTCGAACGGCTTGCCCATGTCCTCGAACCCAAACGGCGCGAAGCAGAGCGCATGGTGATGTCCCACCGCCCAGATCTCGCGCGCAGACGCGTACGCATACGTCGCCGTCTCGGGGATGGCGAGCGGGTTTCCGAGCTTGCGGTACTCATCGCATACGTCGCAGAAGTACGGCACGTAGATGTCGGGCATGAAGACGTCGATGGTGGGCGCCGCATAGCGCCACACCTCCATCACGCGGGCCACCGGGCCTCCCGTGGGGAAGCGCCCCGGCTTATGGCCTTTGTCGAGCCAGCAATTGACTGCAAGCGGCAGCGGGTTCTCGGCCCGGCCGGCAGCCGCCACCGCCTCGACATAGGACGCCATGTGATAGCTCGTGAAGAGCTCCTCGGCGCTCGCGCCAAAAACCTCCTCCCACGTCCCCGCACCGGAGCCGGCGTCGAGCGCCGCCGCAATGTCGGGGGCAAGCGTGTCGCGCGAGGCTGTGAGCGCCTCGACGAGCCCTGCGGGCACCTGCCCGGCAAACGCGGCGTCGGCCGCCGCGCTGTGCTCGCGCGCGCCGCCCTGCTCGCCGCACTCGTTCTCGACCTGCACCATCACCACGGTGTGCTGCGGGTCCGCCTTGGCCAGATGGGCCATGAGGGCCGCGAATGCCCGGGCGTCCGCCTCGCGCGTGGCCGCCGCGAAGAGCGAAAGCGCCGAGTAGCTCATGTTGTGGAAATCGGTCAGCACCATGCGGTTTTGGCCCCGCGCCATCTGCGCGCGCGGAAAGCGCTCGAGGTCGCGCTTGACCCACGCCGGGGCGTAGAAACACTGAGCGTTCTTCCACGCGCCGAACCACAGGAGCCCCAATCGCAGGCCGCGCTCGCGCGCAAGGGCGAGGGCGAAGTCGACCGTCGTAAAGTCGAACGCACCCTCCTCGGGCTCCACGAGCTCCCAGGTGACCGGCACCAGCACGCTGTTCATGCCGAGCGCGACCGCTTGGTCGAGGGCCTCCGCCAACGCACGCGGACTCGAGGAAGTCGAATTGTGGACCTCGCCGGCAAGCAGGGTAAAGGGCGTGCCGTCCACCATGAGGACGGGGGCCGCCTCGCGCTGCTCTAGATGCGGTATCGCTGCGGCATCTATCGGCATCGTGATTCTCCTCTCAAGGGGGCGCCTTGCCAGCGCCCCCGTCGAACCTTACGCAACCAACGTGAACGGCAAGGTCTGCACCTCGGCGGAATGAGGGCCGACCATGACCTCAAACGCACCCGGCTCAGACCCAAAGGTCAGGTCGCGGCGCCAGAACCTGAGCATCGGCTCGTCGATGGTAAAGCTGACCGTCCGGCGCTCGCCCGGCTCCAGGTGCACGCGCTCGAATCCCTTGAGCTCCTTGACGGGGCGCACCACGCTTCCCACGAGGTCGCGCACATAGAGCTGCACGACCTCATCGCCCGCCATCCGTCCGGTGTTGGTCACATCCACCGAGACCTCCAGGGTACCGTCGGCGGTAAGGGTCTCACTCGACGCGCGGAGGTTCTCGTACGCAAACGTCGTGTACGAGAGGCCGTAGCCAAAGGGATACAGAGGGTCGGTCGGGCAATCGACATAGCGCGAGGTGAAGCGATTGGTATGTCCCGAGGTCTTCTCGGGCCGCCCGGTATTGAACGCGTTGTAATACAGCGGCTCCTGCCCGGTGGCATAGGGGAACGTCATGGCGGTACGACCCGAGGGGTTTACCACACCAAACAGGATGTCGGCAAGGGCGTGGGTGCCCTCCGTCCCGGGGAACCACGCCTCGATGAGGGCGTCGCACCAAGGAGCGATGTCGCTCAGCACGGGCGTGCGGCCGGAGAAGATCACGCCGACGACCGGCTTGCCCAGCGCATGCACCGCCCGGAGCAGCTCGCGCTGGATCGCAGGAAGACGCAGGTCCGCCTTGCTGCCGCCCTCTCCGCTCTCCATAGGATGCTCGCCCAGCGCCATGATCACCACATCGGCTTTGCGCGCGACGGCAAGCGCCTCCTCGCGCAGCGCGCCGAGGGAATCCTCGTCCCACGCGGCATCGCCCGCGCCACTTCTGCCAAAGAATCCCAAAGAGCTCTCGTCCACCAGATACGGGCTGCCCTGGGCGCAGGTCACGCGGTCGCCCGCAATCTCTGTGAGCGCCTCTGCAAGCGTGGGAACCGATGCCGGGTCGCCCTGCACCGCCCAGAGACCGATGAGCGCATGCGACGCAGCATAGGGGCCGATGAGCGCAATGCGCCCCTCCCCCTGAGGGTCGAGGGGCAGAAGGTCGTGCTCGTTTTTGAGGAGGACGATCGACTCATCCGCCAGCTTGCGTGCGCGGGCGCGCTTCTCGTCCGTGAGGAAAGTGCGCTCCTCCTCGGCGGGGCTCGCACCGCGGTAAGGGTCGTCAAAGAGACCGAGGTCGTTCTTGAGGGTAAGGACTCTCAGGCACGCCTCGTCCACCAGCGCCTCGTCCACAGCGCCCGAGCGCACAAGATCGCACAGGTTGTTGGCGTAGCACGCCGTCTTCATGTCGACGTCCACGCCCGCTTCGAGCGCGAGGCGGGCCGCCTCGGCATCATCGGCGGCGACACCATGGGGCACCAGCTCGCTGATAGCGGCGTAATCGGTGACCACGGCGCCGTCAAACCCCCACTCGCCGCGCAATACGTCGCGCAGCAGCCAGGTGTTTGCCGTCGAGGGCACCTCGTCGATAACGTTGAACGACGGCATGACGGCACGGCACCCCGCCTCGACCGCCGCGCGGTAGGGAGGCAGGTACATCTCGCGCAGACGGCGCTCGCTCATATCGACCGTGTTGTAGTCGCGACCCGCCTCGACGGCAC
The DNA here is from genome assembly GCA_018715125.1 of Candidatus Coprousia avicola. Lineage (GTDB taxonomy): Bacteria > Actinomycetota > Coriobacteriia > Coriobacteriales > Coriobacteriaceae > Coprousia > Coprousia avicola. The sequence goes on from DVMF01000041.1 coordinate 22,851, forward strand.
CGTACCCGGCAAAGTGCTTGATGCACGATGCGATGCCCGCGCGCGCCAGGTCGTCGCCCTGGAGCCCCTCGACCATAGCGCGCGCATACACGCTGGTGAGCCATGGGTCCTCGCCGGTGGATTCGAGCGAGCGCCCCCAGCGCGCATCGCGCACCAGGTCGAGCATGGGGGCGAAGGTCACGTGGATACCCATGGCACGCGCCTCCTCGGCGGCGCCCGCATAGCACTCCCGCACCAGATCGGGATCCCACGACGCCGCAAAGCCCAGCGGTATGGGCAGGACCGTCTTGCAGCCGTACACCACGTCGTTCATGAACAGCAGGGGGATCTTGTGGCGGCTCTTGGCGAGATACGCCTCCTGCACGGCGCGCGTCTTCTCCGCCCCCGCCACGTTGAGCACCGAGCCGGCCAGCTCGACCATGGTCGGATCGATGCCGAGCTTCTGCGTGGGGCCGGTCTTGAGCCCCTCGTCATCGGAGAAGAACTCGCCGGAAAGCTGCACGAGCTGTCCGACTTTCTCCTCAAGGGTCAGCGAGGCGAGCAGCTCGCGCAGCTCCGTCTCGGTTTTCATGAGCATCACTCCCTAATGCTGTACGACTCGAGCACGAAGCTCGGCCGCACCCCTCTATAGTTGGTCCACTCCAAGATAGATATCGCGTACATCGAGGGCGCCCGTGCCGCGCGGCACCAAGCGCACGCCCAGCATAGCGGCCGGAATCTCGATGCTCCCCGCCTGGGACTGCCACTGCTCGGCAGGGCCGACGGCGACCTCGCCGATGCGCGCGACCTCGCCCGCCGGCGTGATGGATAGCACCTCGACGGTGCCCTCGAACGAGCCGCGCGCGGTTATCGCGCAGGCGCGCTCCGCCCCGGTGAAGGCGAAGTACTTGAACGTGAGCTCGGCGCCATCTTGCAAATTGGCCGCGACCATCGAACCCGTCTCGCGGTCGCCCTCCTGTACCAGATAGGGGTCGCTCGGACGCCGGTGCCGGTGGGTCGAGATGTGCACCACCCCTTCGGGCCCGCGGATGCCGCACGCGATGTGCGCCGGATACACCGCACCCGTTGGCAGCGGTCCCCCATTGAGCCCGCAGCTCGTCATCTCAACCTGCGGGATGGAGCCGTCCCGCTCGATCTCGATACGCTCGGCACAACCCTGCCTGCTGTACTGGCGCTTGTGCGTGTGCCGATGGTAGAACACATACCACTGCCCGCCGACGCACACGAGCCCTCCGTGCGTGTTGGCGGGATAGGCCTGCTCGACCGTGTTACCGCGGTACCCCACGTCCGCAATGGACACGATGGTGCCCCCAAAGGCAAAGGGGCCCGTGGGCGCCGGAGCCGTCGCATAGCACAGCTCGTGACCGAGCTCGCTGGAGTACACGAAATAGTAGCGGTCGCCGATGCGGCGCGGGCTCGAGGCCTCAAAAAACGCGTGCCCCTCAAACGAGGTGCCCTTGCTCTCAACATACCCCGGGGCGATTTTTACGGGAGACCCCTTGCACGTATGCATATCGGCCTCAAGCTCGACAACAAAGGCGCCTGAGCGGTCGACGGCCTCCTCCCCCAGAAACTTGCTCGGGTCGAAGCCCCAGTACAGCCATACCCGGCCCTCGTCTACTAAAACGCCCGGATCAAAGGGGCTCCCGTCGGCAAGCGGCTCTCCTCCTGCGGTACGTACGATATCCAGATAGGCAAACGGTCCCTCGGGAACGTCGGAAACCGCGACCCCTATGGCCGTCATGTCGTCGCAGTAGTACAGGTAGTATCTGCCATCGGGCCCCTGGGCGACATCGGGCGCCATAAGATCGGCGCCTCCCGTTGCGGCATGGCGCGGGTCGTCCGTGCGATGGTAGCTCACGCCCTCGCAGCGCCACTGGGACAGGTCGTTCACCGGGGCAGACCACACCACGTAGTCCTCCTGGCAGTACGACGCTCCGTCGCGGCGGTCGTGGCTGCCGTACACATAGAGGCGGTCGCCAAAAACGTGCGGCTCGCCATCGGGCACGTATTCCCAAAAGGGGAGATACGGGTTAAAAACCAAGTCCTGCATGCGTATCCTCTCATTCGACAAGAGATGCGGCCTCATAATCCATAACCACAACTCCCGTCCTCTCATCAACCGCGGAACAAGGAGGGCGCGCCGCAACCGTTCCCACCGGGCAGTCGCAACGCGCCCTAGCCGCAGGGGGCCGTCAACCCGTCGCTGCGGGCGACGAGAAGCGCCTCGCTACGCCGCGGCCTCGGTCTCGGACTCTTCCTTTAAGGCCATGTTGTCGGCCATCTTGACGAAGGGACGGAAGATCATGAACGAGATGCAGAAGCCGATGATGGCGAGCGCCGCAAATCCAAGGCCACCCATGAGGAACGCCGTGATGGGATACGGCATGATCCATGTCATCGATACCGCCGGGTTGAGCGTGGAGACGAAGCCCAGGTTGAGCAGCAGGATGGAGACCGTGCCCACGATAGGCTTGACGATGACCATGGGGATGGCGAACACGGGGTTGAGCACCACGGGCACACCGAACATCATGGGCTCGGTGATGTTGAAAACAGCCGGTACGATGGCGAGGCGCGACGTCGCCTTGAAACGCTCCGACTTGCAGAGCAGCAGGTTGATGGCAAGCGGCAGGCCCTCGGCCGCAAAGCCGGTGTTCATGATGCCGTTCACAATCTGCCAGGCGAGATACGGCAGCGGGTCGCCCGCGAGGAACGCCTCGAGGTTGGCCGTGGTGCAGGCCGTGGCGACCACGTTATAGATGTTGCTCACCGCAGAGGGATGGATACCAAAGAACCAGAGCGTCATGGCGAGCACGTTGACGATAACCGGTGCCCACACGGAGGCGCCCACGTTCATGACGGGGGTACCCACGAGCGTGGAAATCATATCGAACACATTGCCCCACGGCGTGAAGGTGAATCCCCACTTGATGAGGAATGCTGACGTAAACACGATGATGGCGGCAAACGTGGGCGAAAGAGAATCGCTTACCATCGGCGGCACCGAGTCAGGGAGCTTGAACTCAACGACCTTCATGAGCTTGGAAAGGATCCACGGTACCAAAAGCCCAAGGACGATGGACACGAAGATACCGTTTGAGCCCAGATACGACGGGCTGATATAGGTAGCCGTGGTACCGTCCTCGAGGGTGGGCATCTGGAGCGGCATGAGCACCAGGAACACACCGACGCAGAAGACGGCGCACGTGGTCCCATTTAGCCCCAGGGACTTGCCGAAGCGCGAGCCGATGCAGAACACGATGTAGATGGCGAGCATCGACATCGTGACCGACATCACCTGGTTGCCGATGAGGAACATACCGCTCGTGTTCAGAAACTCCGTGAGCGGTGCGATGGGCAGGTTGATGAAGATGGCGATGAAGGCCACGCCCAGCACGACGGGCATGGTGGCCATCATGCCGCCGGAGATGGCCTGGATGCCGCGGTTCTCGGTAAGTTTGGTTGCCAACGGCCCCAGATATCTATCCAGCGTATTCTGAATCACGTCGAAAGCAGCCATGAGCTACTCCTCCTCCATGTTCATGGTTTCGTACACCTTGATAAAGCGCTCGGCAATGATGCGGAACGCCTCGGCACTCATAAGCTGATCCTCCGCATGCAAGACGATGATGCGGAAGGGAAGCTGCTCGCCGTTTGCCTCGCGCGTGAGCAACTGCATATGGGCATCGTGCCCCTCGTGAAACGACGCGTCGCCTTCGTCGAGCTTGACGCGGGCGGCCTCGAAGTCACCGGCCTCCGCCAGGTCGATGGCCTCTAAGTAGCAGCTGCGCGCGTTTCCCACCAGCGCCACCAGCTGGAAGCAGGAGAGCTCCAGCTGCTCTTGGTCTTCCACGGCGTCCTTAATCTCGCCAGCCATGTTACTCACCCATCGCCTTGCGTGCCTGAGCGATGACCGCCTCGCCGTTCATCGCACCGTAGTCGCGCATGTCGATGGGTTCGACCGGGCAGTTGACCTTGCTCTTGACCGAGGCGAGCTGGAAGCGAACCTGCGGGCCCAGCAAGATGACGTCGACATCGGCGTATTGAGCGGCATCCGACACGGGATGCGCCTCAACGGTGCACTCATAGCCTGCCGCGTCGGCCGCCTGCTGCATGCGCTTCACGAGCATGCTCGTCGAGGCGCCTGCCGCGCACATGAGAACAATGTGCTTCATAGTTGGTCCCCCTTCTTTGATGGGATTGCCCTGCATATCTCCACCAGCGTCTCGAGCCGCTGGTCGGAAACCAAGTGCGCTATAGCCTTCGGGTCCATGAGGACATCGCTCAGCTGGTCAAAGAACCGGTCGAGCCCCTCGTGGTCCGTGCGGGCTATGGATAACAGGAAAACCGCCTGCACGTCCCGACCGTCCCATGTGATGGGCTGGTCGAGCAGCGCGACACCGAAAAACGTATCGTCGCTAGCCGGCGTTATGGGATGCGGGAGCGCAACGAGGTTGCCAAACGCCGTGGGCGCCAGCTCCTCGCGCCGCGCAACCAACTCGCGGAAACGAGCATCGAGCGCGTGGCGCTGGGCGGCCTCGCCACACAGCAGGTCGAGCACCTCTTCTTTTGATGTCATCTTCAGATGCACAAAAAACAGCGAGGGATCGAAGTGGGTCAGCAGTAAGGGGCGCTCCCCCTGATCTTCGCCAACTCCGCGGAACACCTCGCGAACGCGCGCGATATCGCCCTCGTCCAAGAAGAGCCCCACCTCACGCACGGGCACCGAAAGCTGCCGGTGGAGGGGCACGGTGGTAAAAACGTAATCGATGCCGGTGAGGTCCAGCGCATCGACCTCGGATACGTCACAGGTCACGATGCGGTCGAGATAGGAGCCGAACTCCTCGCGGTACCGGTACGCAAGCAGGCGGGCGCTCCCCTGCCCCGAGGCGCACACGATCACGATGCTCTTGCGCGCGAGCCCCGTCTTTTGCCGTTCGACCGCGAGCGCGAAGGCAAGCGCGATGTAGCCGACCTCGTCCTCAGAGGGCATGGACCCAAACGTATCCGCCAGGATATAGGAAACATCGCTCGCCATGGCAAAGGCGAGCGGATAGCGCGCCTTGATATCGGCGAGAATGGGATTGTTCATCGAGAGGTGATGTCGCAGGCGCGTCGCAAGCGGCACGATATGACGCGCCAGGTTCATGCGCAGCTCGAGGTCTGAGGAGAAGTCGAAGAGAAAATCGCTCCGTATGCGCTCGACCATCTCCCCCACGACGTTCCAGACCTCGTCCGGTATGACAAGGCCCTCGCCGCCGTCATCCGTTCCGCCGTTGAGCACGCGCTTCCCCGCAAGGTGCATGGTAATGTAGGCAACCTCAGATTCCGGAAGCTCGCACGGCACATCGCGCTCGATGAGGCGGGCGATCCTGTGCGCCACCGGCCATGCGGAAGAGGCGCGCAGCCCCTTGTCGTCAATCCCCCCAAGAGGGACGTAATGGCCGGCGCGTATGCGCATCACGGCGATGCAGACATGTACGAGCAGGTTGCGGTAGAGCAGCGAGTTGATGTGGAAGCTCTCCGCCTCGAGCGCCTCGTCAACGCAACCTGACACCACGTCGAGCAGACGCCTGTCCTCACCCGATTCTCCGAGTCCTATTGTCTGGAGAGCCCCCCGAGCCTCGGGCGACCTTCGCCTCCCCGCTCCGCCGATGGCGACATCTGCCAAGCAAAGCCGACGCGCCATTTCCGGACCGGTCACGCGCATACCGTAATGCGGGCGCTTCTCGAGCGTCAGGCCAAAGCGATCGAGCGCCTGCTCGACCAAACGCATGTCTGCCGAGAGCGTCGTGCGCGATACGTACAGCATGCCCGACAGCTCGTCGAGCGTAATGTAGCCAGAACGCGATAGCAGGTCGTTGATGAGATAGGAGACCCGCTCGTCGCGCGTCTGAGGCACCGCGCCTTCCACCTCGCCCGCAAGGAGCAGATTACGATAAGTCTGCTCGTCCTCGACAACAAGGTAGTAGCCTGCGCCGCTCTCACCATCGCGCTCATATACGATCTGCGCGGCCGGGCCGAGTTCGCCATTGGCATGCTTGATATAGGAGAAGAGCGTCCGTTCACGCACGCCAAGTTGCGCCGTCAGAGCGTCGACTGACGCCGCGGGGTGCTCGGCAAGGTATGCGATTAGGGTGCGGTCATGCGTGTTCATACGGCTCCTCCTCGCTATTCAGCATAAAAAAAGACCGAGGGGTGTTCCATCGCATTCGATGCACCGATGCACTGCATACAACTTGTACGAAATATCGAGTGTCGTGCGACCCCAACAAGAACGGGAGGGCGGGCGCCCGCAGTTCACAGCTGCAGGCACCCGCCCCCACCAAAACGCGCAAGGCGCGATTGTGCGATGAGCCTATGCGCGCGGCTCCAGCACGATGAGCGCGTCTCCGGTAAAGGGATGCTGCACCACGCGGGTCGCACCCTCATCGACCGTCACCGGCAGATGCGCGACGCGCTTCTGCTCGAGGTCGATGGCCCGCGCGGTGTAGCCATCAAGCGCAACCGAGAGCTTGAGCACCGTTGCGCGGGGCATGTAGACCACATACGTCGGGCGCTCGGCGGTGTTGTGCGCCACGCGAATCTGCTCGCGGTCGTCGGCGAGCTCGTCTTGCGCCGGCACGAGGCTGCGGCACGCAAGCGCATCGAGAAGCTGCGGAATCATACCGAAGTCCCACACGCCGGGAAGCTGCAAGGCCTCCTGCCAGCGGAAGGGCGCGTCAAAGCCCTCGCCGAGCGCCGAGCCGCGGCTCAGCGACGTCTGCCAATTCCAGATGCCGTGCGCACCGTAGGTAACGCCCGCGCACGCACCCGCCAGCATGCCGGCCCACGCCGAGGCGCGGCAATTCTCCGCGTTGAAGCGCACGTACACGTGACGGCTCGCGCCCATCATCTCGTAGCACGGCTCCGAGTTGATCATCGGCTTCTTGGGGTAGGCGGCCGCGATGTCCTGCGGCAGCTTCCACGCCTCGTCCTGCGCGAGCGCGTTGTGACCCGGCTGGTACATATAGAAGTCCAGACGATCGACAAACGGCTCGGGGATGGTGCGGTTCGCACGGTTGATGTGCATGGTCCTGAGGCGCGTGGGCGCGAGCGCGCACACCGCGGCAAGAGCCGCCTCGTAATAGGGCAGGCACTCCTCGCTCTTCCAGTCGGTATCGCCCGTCACCACGTAGACCGGCTTAAACTCATCGAGATACGAGACGACGCGCTCCACGTGCCGGCGCACCTCGTCGAGGGGCATCGTCGGCGCCCCGAAGCGCTCGGCGATGGCGCTCCCCCACGTGCCGGGCACGTAGTTGCACCACATGAGCACGAGCGCCGGACGGATGCCGTGCGCCACCGCCGTGCGGCACATCTCGCGCGCACGCTCCCAATACGCCGCATTGGGGCTCTCCCAGTCAAACGTCGTCCCATCCTCGCTCGCATACGGATAGATGCCGAGGTCGGGACGGCAGCGATCCCACTGCGGCAGCGTGTTGATCTGCAGCGTGTTGATACCCTGCTCCGCGCGGCGGGTCAGATAGTAGTCCCAGTCCTCCAAGCTGATGCTCGTGAATGCGCTCCAGCAGGTGTCGGCCAGCCAGAACCAGGGCTTGCCGTCGCACAGAAAGCCGTCGCGCGCCTCGTTAACCGTCAGTGTCCCCAGTGCCATATCCATCCTTTCTCACTGCAACGCCAGCCGGCGCCGCCGTTGTTACCGTACCCTAGACGCGCCCATGCGGCGCACGAGGACAGCGGGCCCCGTCGCCCTCCATGGCGCGACGGGGCCCGCAGGCTGCGGGCGGCGCGGTCAGGACGTCCCGCGCGCTACCCGTTCTTCACTCATGAGGCATGAGGCTAAAGCCCCTACCTTACGCACCCATGAGGGCGCTCTCGTCCTCTTCCTCCATCTCGGCGAGCTCTTCCTTGGTGAAGCCCGTGAGGAAGACCACCACGGCGGCGATCACGAAGGAAACGGCCATACCGATGATGGCGGCGATGACGTTCCACTGGCCGCCCTGCAGGTAGTTGAGGATGACCATGAAGTTGGAGGAGCCACCGGCCAGGTAGTAGGTGACGCCGAGGATGCCGGAGAGCACCGCGCCGATGGCGCCGCCGATGAACATGCCGAGCATGGTGCGGCGGAAGCGCAGCAGGATGCCGAAGAGGGCGGGCTCGGTCACGCCGCCGGCGATGGCGGAGATGACGTAGCCAAGGGCGAGGCCCTTCTCATCCTTGTTCTTCATGCGCAGGAACGCACCGAAGGCGCAGCCCCACACCGCGGTCATGGCACAGTTGGTGGAGACGAAGACGAACGGGTCGTAGCCAGCGGCGATAATCTGCACCTGAGCGAGCAGGATGACGGGCAGGTGCATGCCGGCGACCACGAACAGCTGCCAGAAAGCGCCGAGGATCGCCATGACGATGAAGACCGCGATGCCGCCCATGTCGGCGAGGCCGAAGAGCGCGCCGGCGATGCCCTGACCAAGCAGGTTGCCGAGCGGGGCGAGCGCGATGAGCATGATGGGCACTACGACGATGAGCGTGCAGAACGGGGTGAAGATGGTCGACAGCGTGTCGGGCATGTGCTTGCGGATGAACTTCTCGACCACATAGAGCACCGGCACCGTCAGGATGATGGGCAGCACGCTCTGCGAGTAGTTGGCCGCAGTAATCTGGATGCCGTAAACACTCACCACGCCCACCGGGTCAGCGGAGGCAGCGGAGACGATGCTCGGTGCGATGAGCAGGCCGCCGAGAAGCATGCCGAGCACCGGGGACGCGCCTATCTTCTTAGCCGCTGCATAGCCGAGATAGATAGGCAGGAAGTACATGCCCGCCTCGAACAGCGTGGTGTAGAAGAAGGTGTAGACGGGATCGGTCTCGGTCACGATGTTGAGCATCTGCGGGCCGAGGATGACCGCGAAGGTGCGGAACAGACCGGAGCCCATGAGCAGCGGGATCAGCTGGACCATGGAACCTGACAGGTAGTCGAGGATTTTGTTGCCGACAACCTTCGGGGTGAGCTTCTCCTTGGGCGCGTCGAGGTTCTCCTTCACCTCGGCGCCGCGGGCGACACCGGAGATGGCGATGAACTCGTCGAGCACCTTGGGCACGTTCTGGCCGATGATGACCTGGAGCTGGGTGCCGGCGAACTGCGCGCCCAGCACGCCCTTGACCTTCTTGATCTTCTCAACGTCTGCAAGGTTGTTGTCCTTGAGCGTGAGGCGCAGGCGCGTCATGCAGTTGGTCGCGGTGGTAACGTTACTTGCACCTCCCACCAACTCTAGGACGCTTTGCGCGATTTGCTTGTTGTCTACTGCCATGGGGGTCCCCTTTCCCCTATCGGGGCCGGACGTCGTCCTGTCCATCCGACCAGCCTTTTCAGTAAACGCTTGTTTACTGAATGTTTATAGTTGCAGCTTACCTTGTTTTTATTTTCGACCTGCATGGATTCCGGTGAACGGTAGGATTTTTCAGATAAACGTGCGATTATTCGCATGAAGCGCAACTTCTTAGCATTTACTGAAGTTTATGCAGCTCAATTGACGCAACACTAAGTGTGTGGATTGGTATGTCGGGCACTCGTCGACTCTCCTCAGCTCTCGGTACCTGCCGTTTAACAGGCATTACACTACGTTCACCGGCTGCTGAACCGTTATGGCATCCACACTCTCGTATACTAAACATGTTTATATTCTGTCTTGGAAAGGATTGCTATGGCAGAAACGGATGTCACCCTCGAACCCATGTACCGCACCGTCACCACTTTGGGCGACTTCGGGCCCTGGATTTCGCGTCTGGTGCTCGAGCTCCCCGACGAGATCGGCGTAAACGACGTCACGCCCGCCACGTTCAACGTCTTCTGCACGCGCCGCGAGCGCACCGGCACGGTGCTCATGCGCAAAGAACGCGGTGCCGACCACGCCGCGCCATCGATGGGCTACGTCCCGGTGCTCGCCGCCTATCCCGCGACGCCTGAGGGCAAGCGCGCCGAACACGGATCTCACGTCGCTCTCGAGCTGCCCGAAGTGCGCCTCACCAAGCGCGTCGAGGGCGGCGTCATGGGCTCGCGCAAGATCGACAACTGCTTCCGCATCACCCAGACCGCTACCATCCCCACCGCTACCGACCCGCTCGTGGGCCTAGTCTTCGAAACCTGCGCCGGTGATATCTGTCCCGCGCTCGACCGCTGGCACGAGGCCGAGATGGCCGAAGCCGTCGACGGCATCAAGATGGAGTACGGCTACTACGAGCCTGACTTCGAGCCCGCGCCGGCCGGCCCGTTTGGCCCCGCCAAGGCTAAGCCCGAGAAGGCGGCGCTTATCGTCTACCTGCACGGCGCCGGCGAGGGCAAGGGAGAGAGCGAGGACGGCGGCATCCCCGGCGGCCCGCTCGTGCCCGAGGGTCCGGTGCGCGCCTATACCGGCAACCGCGTGACCGCCCTCTCGCAGAAGAAGATTCAGGGCTACTTCGACGGGGCTGCCTGGGTACTCGTCCCGCAATGCCCGACGTTTTGGATGGACAACGGGGTCGAGCAGCTCGGTCATAGCAACCAGAGCATCTACGCACGCGCGCTCAAGGCCCTCATCGACGAGTTCATCGCCGCGCACGCCGACCGCATCGACACGAGCCGCATCATCGTGGGCGGCCTTTCCAACGGCGGCTTCATGACGCTGCGCATGTGCCTCGATTACCCCGGCTTCTTCGCTGCCGGCCTGCCCTGCTGCGCCCCCTGGTTCGACGCCACCGCCGAGGATGTCTCCGGTCTCTCCCAGACGCCGCTGTGGTTCACCCATAGCAAGGGCGACGAGCTCGTCGACCCCAAGGAGACCGTGCTGCCGCTCCGCCGCGCCCTCGCCGCCGCCGGCGCCATGGTGCACTGCACGTACTTCGACCACGTCGAAGACCTTACCGGCGTCTATCGCGAGGCCGACGGCTCGCCCAAGAAGACCTTTAACCACGGTGTCTGGATCCATGTGTTCAACGACTTCTGCCGCACCGACATCGACGGCACGAACGTCATGATCGACGGCGAGCCCGTAGGCATGTGGGAGTGGGCGGCGCGCCAGCGGGCGTAGCGGCCGGACGCACCGTAAACGTGAAGATGAAAGGGCTCAGATGACCTCGTCCGAAACCAAACCGCGGGTAATCGTGACAACCGATCTTGAGGTTGATGACATGAACTCGCTCATCCACCTCGCCCTCTACCTCAACCTGCTCGACGTCGAGGCGGTGGTGACCACCGCGTCGCAGTACCATTTCTTGGGTGACGGCGCGCATACGCTCGGCGAGGTCACGCCGCATTGGCGCACCAAGGGCGTCCGCTCCTACACCTGGAAGGTCGTCCCCCACGAGCCCGACCCCGAGGCCGGCGCGCTCACGAGCTACCGGCCCTTCCCGCGCACCTGGGTCCAGGACCTCTGGACCCATGAGTACGCCGAGGCGTGGACGCACCTCAACGCCAACGCCGCCGCGGCTGGCGAGCCCGCGTTTCCCACCCCCGGCGAGATGCTTGCCCGCACCTTTGAGGGCAATGTGGCGTTTGAGGGGGACGTGCGCGCCGACACCCCCGGCTCCGACGTCATCAAGCAGGCCGTCTTAGACAATGACCCGCGTCCGCTCTGGCTGCTCTCGTGGGGAGGCATGAACACCATCGTCCGCGCTCTCATGGCCATCGCCGACACCTGGCAGGACACGCCGGAATGGGGCGCGGTCCGCGCACGCGTCTATGCGAAGGTGCGCGTCATGGGGGTCATGAACGGCGTCGGCCAGGACAACAGCTGGCTCGACCACGGCGCGCCGCTCTTTCCCGATCTCGTCTTTCTGCGCGCCCCGTTTGCCTACGGCGGCTACGTCGACGCCGTGGCGGGCCAGCCCGACACCCTCGACCTGTTCCGCGCCCCGTGGCCCGAGGAGCGCCTCACCCGCGGCAACGGCCCGCTTATGGCACGCTACATGCTCTACGGCGACGGCAAGGTCTATGAGAACGAACCCGAGCGGTTCCAGTTCGGCAAGACCGCGACGCTCGACTGGGGGCTTGACGGCATGGAGCCCATCCAGTTTACCCCGGGCGACTTCATGGCGGAGGGCGACTCGATGACCTACATTCCGCTCATCCCCTTTGGGCTGCGCGGCGTCGGGGCAGACGGCACCACGGACCCCGGCTTCGGGACCGTGCTGGGCCCGCTGTTCCGCGACCGCATCGACGACGCGGATGCGGGCCCGAGCTTTGCCGATCTGGGCAGGGCCTCCGACGAGAACCCCAATCCCTACCTGCGCGCCTACCAAGAGGATTTTGCCGTGCGCGCCTCCTGGTGCGCCCACGAGCCCGCCGCCTGCAACCACCCGCCCCGCATCGAGCATGTCACCGCGGACGCAAGCGCACGCCCGGGAGAGGAGGTCGCGCTCAGCGCCTGGGTGTCGGACCCCGATGGCGACCTCATCACCTGCGTCTGGTTCGCCGACGTGCCGACCTGCTCCTACGAGGGCGCCGTCGACCTGGCCGCTTGGCGCGGCAAGGGCGCGAGCGTCGTGTTTGCTGTGCCCGCCGACGCGCGTCCCGGCGACCGCTTCACCCTCACGCTGCGCGCGCAAGACGTCGCGGAGCGTCCCTGCACGCGCTACGCGCAGGCCGCCGTAACCGTCGCGTAGAGGCAAGGGCCCCTACGCCCTTGAGGGCTCCCGCGGGGAGGTCTATACACGCCTCCCTGCCGATTTGATGCCCACTTGGCAAGCGAGCCCCCTAGACACGCAAAAGGCGGGAGCCGGGGAAACCCGACTCCCGCCCTGAGGGGCTTACCGCATGTATGCGCCCTAGGCCTCGATAGCCTCGAGGTTCTCCTCGTCCATCTCGGCGAGCTCCTCCTTGGAGAAGCCGAACATGAACGTCAGCACCGCGGCGATGACAAACGCCACGACCGAAGAGATCACCATGCAAACGAGGTTGCCCGTGCCCTCCTGCAGGTACGCCAGAATGTAGAGCAGATTGGACGAGCCGCCCGCGATACCCGCAGTGCAGCCGAGGATACCGGCGAGCACGCCGCCGATGGCACCGCCGATAAGCACCGGCGGAATAGTGCGGCGGAAGCGGAGAAGCAGACCGTAGAGCGCGGGCTCGGTAACGCCACCGGCAAGAGCCGCGACGAAGTAGCCCCATGCCAGGCTCTTCTCGTCCTTGTTGCGCAGACGGAGGGCGGAACCGAGCACCATGCCCCAGACCGCAACCATGGCGATGTTGGAGGCGACGAAGATGAACTTATCGGAACCGACCGAGAGCAGCGTCACCATAGCGGGCATGATGATCACGCCGTGCATACCGGTGATGACGAAAAGCTGCCAGAACGCGCCCACGATGCCCATGGCGATGAGGTAGCCGATGCCGCCCATGTCAGCGATGCCGTACAGGAACATCGAGAACACGTTGCCGAGCTCGTTGCCGATGGGCGCGAGCACCACCAGCGCGACGGGGACCATGATGACCATGGTGCAGAACGGGGTGAAGATGGTCGAGAGCACATCGGGCATCACGCGCTTGATGGCCTTCTCGACAAAGTACAGCGCCGCCACCGACAGAAGGATCGGCAGGACGGACTGCGAGTAGTTGAGCGCCTGGATGTGGATGCCGTACACCACGAGCTCGCCGCCGTCGGTTGCGAGCTGCACGATACCCGGCGAGATGAGCACGCCGCCCATCATCATGCCGAGGGCCGGGCTGGCGCCGAGCTTCTTGGCCGCCGAGTAGCCCAGGTAAATGGGCAGGAAGTACATGGCGGCATCAAAGAGGTAATTGTTAAAGAGCAGGTAGGTGGGATCCTCAGCCGAGACCAAATTGAGCAGGGTCGGGCCGATGACCACGGCAAACGTGCGGAACAGACCGCCGGCCATAAAGAGCGGGATGAGCATCGCGATCGAGCCGGACAGATAGTTCAAGATGTTGTTGCCGATCACCTTGGGCGTCAGCTTCTCCTTGGGCGCGTCGAGGTTCTCGTCGATGGCGGCGTGCTTGGTAAAGCCGCCCATAGCGCAGACCTCGTCGTAGACCTTGGGCACGTTCTGGCCGATGATGACCTGGAACTGGCCGCCCGACATCTGCGCGCCGATAACGCCCTTGAGCTTTTTGACCTTCTCGATATCAGGGATGCCGTTGTCCTTCAGCGTGAAGCGCAGGCGCGTCATGCAATGCGTGACGTTGCTGACGTTCTCGATACCGCCCACGGCGGCCAGAACGTCTTCGGCGATCTTCTTGTTATCGACTGCCATAAGACCTCCTCAGGTCTTGGTGCACCGCGCGTGCGGTGCGAAACGTAAACACCGTCGCCCGGCCGCGGGCGCCACGCGCCGTGCGGCCTCAGGCCGGTTTACCTGCGCCCCCTTAAGCGGACGCCTCGTGGCGAGTCCTCCCCACGCGCACGATGTGCAGCAGCAGATAGAGCTTCTCGCTATCTGAAAGCTCCGCGCCGCACCGCTCGCGCAACAGAGCGCACGCCTCATCCAGACACTCTCCGGACCGATGCACCTGCTCTCGCATCGCTTCGTACATGCCCGGCGCGGACTCGGTAAGATGCTCACCCGTGCGCAGGCGCTGCAGCAGATAGCGCACGTGCGTCGCGAAGCGAGCGTATTCGAAGCCCTGCCGGTCGACGGTTATGCCGTACCTCCTCTCGATAATCCGAGCGATGTCCTCGATCAGCGCATCGTCTTCGCGGGCGAGATCGGTACCACCGTCCGCGCCCTCGGGAGTGCTCATGGCGTTTATCAGGCACATGGCGATGCCCACGGCCTCGGATGAGGGGAGCTCGACGTTGAGGTCGCGCGAAATCTGCGCGACGGCGCGGCGGCCGAGCGCGAGCTCCACGGGATAGAGCTGATTCACGTCGTATGCGAGCGGCATCACAACGGAGATGCCGTGGCGATGGCGTTCGAGCGCAAACGAGATGTGGTCGGCGAGCGCCAGCGCCACATTGGGCGAGAGCTCGTACGGCAGCTCGTTGCGCGCATCGTCCGCAAGGTCGGCGGCGAGCGAGAGCACCTGCGGTTTGATCTCGTCAAGCAGCTGCAGGTAATGGTCGTCGATATCGTAAAAGGTGCGCTCGATGGCCTTCAGCGGAAGCTCGTCGGAGTCTTTGGGGAGCGCAAACGCGATGCCCTTGCCAAACGCCACGACCTGTCGGCCGGACGAATCGACGCACATCACCGCGTTATTGTTGAGTCGTTTGAGAACCTTCACGAGCATCGCCCCTCGAGCAGACCATTCATATGCGGGCACTACCACCTGCCGACGCCGCCGGGGCGCCTTGTCTGCCAATCCGCTCGCTCATGCCTCGTGAAGAGTCGCACGCAAGTCAAATAGCCAAGTTATTGTAGGATGCACGGGCACCTTTCGCAAACGGTTCACGGCGAGCGGCTGCTCTGCGCCTGCAAACGGCTGCATGTTTGTCCCTCAAAGAGTGCGGACCCCTCCCGCTCGCCATCGAGCGGGAGGGGCCGAGAACGCTATCCGTATGCAGCCGAAGCGCGGCACGCGCCCGCCTGCGCGCGACGGGGCGCCTTACGCCTCGACGAGGCGCTTGGCCTCGAGCACGGCGCCGTAGATGTTGGCGTCGTTGCCGAGCTGCGCCCGCTTGATAACCGGACGGGGGAAGCCCGCGAGCATACCCGTGAATCCGCCCAGCGCCGTGTCCATCTGACGCTCGAGCGCCTCGAAGAGCTCCGGATGGCAGCTGATGCCGCCTCCGATGGCGAACACCTCCGGATCCAAGACCGCCTGCAGGTTGATGAGCCAGTTGTCGAACGCGAGTGCGTAGCGGTCAAGACCCGCCTGGGCCTCCTTGTCACCGTCCTCGATCCACTTGAAGAAGATGCGCCCGTCAACGGCCTCGTCCACCTCCTGGCCCTTCTCGGCAAAGATGTAGGCGCGCAGGGCCTTCCAGCTCGCCGTGTTGGCCCAGATGTTCTCGAAGGCGACGGGCTGGTTGCAGTTGTTGTTCAAGAAGCTGAACTCGCCCGCAAAGCAGTGTGCGCCGCGCAGGGCCTTGCCATCGATGACGATGCCGCCCGCGATGCCCGTGCCGATGCCGATGGTCACGCCAAAGCGCGTGCCCTTGAGGGCGCCGGCGGCGTACTCGCCCAGCGCCGCGCACTTGCCGTCGTTGTTGACCGCGACGGGCATGCCAAAGCGCTCGCGCATGATCTTTGCGAGCGGGCACTGGTCCATGTAGGTGAGGGCGCCTCCGCGGTGCACGGTGCCGTCCGGGTCGTCCTCCATGATGGAGCCCGGCACGCTCATGCCGATGGCGGCCACCTGGTCGCGGTACGGCTCGACGAGCGAGGCGAAGGCGTCGACCGCCTCGTCCGCCGACGAGAAGTCCGTCTTGATGGACCCGCGCTCCCCTACAAAGTGGAAGTCCTCATCCATGATGGCCCACTTGACCTCGGTGCCACCCACGTCGATGCCGAAGAACTGCTTCATCTGTTGCTCCTCAAAAAAACGGGTACTTCATAGCTGGCGGACGATGACGCATGCCGCCCGATACGTGACGAGCACGCTCGCCCCGGGCGACGGGGCCCTACATCCACCTCTTAGGGTATGCCCCCTCCCCTTCCCTTCATCGCCTGAAAAGAAAAGATGCGAGGTTAATCGGGGAACGGTATTAACCGCCGGGCGCGGTGTGGGCGGAGGGGCGTCTCCCGCCCAAGCAATCAAACCGCCCACAACCGCCTTGGGGGGGTGCGCTCCTACGCGGCGCAACCGAAGCGGTGCGTGCCGCCCGCCACCTCGAGCGTCGTGCCGTCGGGCAGCACTACGTCGGCCATAACACCGTCCGGTACGGTGCATTCGAGGTCAAAGCGGCCGTCCTCGCAGCGCCAGAACACCTCGATGCGCCCTTGCACCGACTCGTAGGCACAGCGCGCCCACGTGATGCCCTCGCCTGGGCGCGGGGCGATGCGCACGCGCGCATAACCCGGCTCCGCCGCGGAGATGCCGCCGATGACCTGGTAGATCCAGTCGCACACCGCACCGAGCGCGTAGTGGTTGAAGCTCGTCATATCGCCGGGGTTGATGGAGCCGTCGGGCAGCATCGAATCCCAGCGCTCCCACGTGGTGGTCGCGCCCATGCGCACCGGGTAGAGCCAGCTGGGGCACGTATCCTCAAGAAGCAGCCGGTAGGCCTCCTCCACATGGCCGTTCTCAGAAAGCGCCCACGTTACATACGGCGTGCCGGCAAAGCCCGTCGACACGGTGTAGCCGCTCTCGCGCACGAGCTCGGCCAGACGGTTAGCCGCTGGCTGCACCTCATCGGCCTCGAAGAGCCCGAAGTGGAGCGCCAGCGCATACGCGGCAACAGCATCCGACGTCAGGCGGCCGCCCTCGAGCACGTACGCCTTGCGGAACGCCGCGCGCGAGCGGTCGGCGAGCTCGTGCCAATGTGCCTCGTCATCTGTCCTGCCCAAGATGTGCGCGGCCTCGGCGGCGATGCGGGAGCTCCGGCAGAGGCATGCCTGCGCGATGAGGTACTTGTCGGTCTTGCCGTCCATCGGCGCCTCGGGCGGCGCCGCCGGATCGAGCCAGTCGCCCAGCTGCAGGCCCGTGTCCCACAGGCCCGTCGGCGAGAGGCGCCCCTCAACGGCGCGCAGGTGCATCCCCATGGCGGGATACTGCGCCGCGAGTGCGCCCCGATCGCCGTACGCCTGCCAGAGCGTCCACGGCACCCAGCAGCAGGCGTCTCCCCACAGCGCGAGCTCGCCCACCGTCTTCCAGAAGTGGTCGCTGTACTTCACCACGTCGGGCGCCACCACGGGCACGCAGCTGAGCTCGTTGTGCGCCGTCTCGGCCATGAGCGTCTGCATCCAATCGCCCAAGAAGGCGGAGCAGTCGTATTGGAAGGCGGCCGTGGGGGCAAACACCGCGATGTCGCCCGTCCAGCCCATGCGCTCGTCGCGCTGCGGGCAGTCGGTGGGGATGCTCACAAAGTTATCGCGCTGGCTCCAGAGCGTGTTGGACACGAGCTTGTTGACATCGTCGTTGGAGCAGGTGAACCAGCCGGTGCGCGCGAGGTCGGAGCTTATGGCGATGCCCTCGATGGCGTCGGGGGAAAGCTCGCCCGGCCAACCGGTGACCTCGGCATAGCGGAAGCCGTGGAACGTCATCGTAGGCTCAAACACGTCGTCGCCGCCGGAGAGGATAAAGGTGTCGGTCGCTTTGGCTGCGCGAAGGGGGCGCACGCCGAGCTCGTCCGCCTCGAGCACCTCGGCATGGCGGACGACCACCTCGGTGCCCGCGGGGCCCGAGACATGCACGCGCGTCCAGCCCACGATGTTCTGCCCAAAGTCGACAAGCGTCTTGCCCGCCGGGCTCGTCCAGATGCGCACCGGGCGGAGCGTCTCGACACGCCGCACCGGAGGCATCGCCTGATCGTACAGCGTGGAGGGGTTGAAGGCGACCTCGCGCACCGCGAGCTTCTCGGCGCGCGGCGCGATCCGGGCATCGATGGTCTCGCCGTTGTAGAGCGAGTTTTCCACCACGGGCGTCGCGTAGGCCTGCGCCGTGCCATCGGCCGCCGTCAGGGCCACCTGCCGCGAGCCGTCGGCGTACGCGATCTCGAGCGCTCCGATAAAGCCGAGCTCCTGGCCGTAGTCGATCTTCATGAGGTCGAAGCCGAGCGCGCCGCGCCACCAGCCGTTGCCCAAAACGACCGAGATCTGCGCCGCGCGGCCGCCCGCGCGCACGAGCTCGGTCACGTCATACTCCTGCACGGGAAGGCGCCATTCGTACGCCGTCCAACCGGGGCTCAGCACCGCGTCGCTCACGGGGCACCCGTTGATGCTCGCCTCGTATATACCGTGCGCCGTCGCCACCAGGCGCGCCGAGACGACCGCCGTCGCCGGCCCCTCCAGTGCCACGTCGCACGTGAGCTCGATCGCCTGACCGCGCGGCGCATCCGCACCGATCATCTGCGCGCCGGCGAGCAGCTCGGTTGCCGAAACCTGTTCTGCCATGCTATCGCCCTCCTCAGGCCCTGCGCGCGGCCCCGCGCGCTCGTCTTTTCCAACACCCCGCCGCACAGCCCGGGCGGCCCGGACGCCTTTGCCGGACCACCCCGCACTGCGCCGCGGGGTCTCACGCCTCTACGCGGCGGCCTCGACCGCCTTGATGTGCAGCAGCATGTACTGACGGCTCGGCAGCTCCACGCGCACCTGGCCCGTGTACGTGCCGGGCAGCGTCTCCACTGTCATGTTCCAGGTGTCCACCACATCGATGGTGTACTCCTTGCCCTCGGGCAGCGTAAGCTCGCGGTACGCCGGACGGAAGAAGCCAAAGTACATCACGACGTCGTCGGTACCCTCGCTCCAGTTGTTGGCCATGCAGGCGATGTCCCAGTTCATGGTGCCCAGGCAGAACCCGCGGTCGTACGGCACGAGGTCCATGTCCTCCGGCAGGCTCTCCATAAACGCGCGGCAGAAGGCGATGCGCTCGGGGCTCTCGCCGTACAGCTTGCCGCCGTGCGCCCACCAGATCTTGGGGCCGCGGTCCACGTAGGTCTCGCCATGGGTGACGTACCCGCCGCGCAGGCACCCCTCCCAGAAGCGGCGCACCTCCTCCTGGGCGGTCAGGTTGCCCCAACCCCAGGTGACGTTGCCCTCATAGCCGACCTCGTCCACCAGCACCGGCTTGTGGTACTGCTCGCGCAGCTCCGTCACGCACTCCGCCGTCTTCTGCAGATCGCAGCGCTGCCAGCTCACATGCGTGATCCACGGGTGGCTGTGATCGAAGATCGTACGGCAGTTGTGGATGCTCCGCAGGTGGCCGTACGGGTCGTTTGCCATAACGATGCGGGCGTACGAGTCCCAGTCCTCCACCGACTTCCACGGCATGAGGTCGAACTCGTTGGCGAGGCTCCACCAGACGTTGCGGAAGGCGCTGTAGCGCCGCGCCACGTACGCGAGATAGAACGCATCCTCCTCGCGCGTCATCTTCGAGAAGCCCCACTCCGGCTTGTCGTAGGGGTGGAGCAAGATGATGTCCGCCTGGATGCCGAGCTCGTCGAGCTGAGCGAGGCGATGGTCGAGGTTCTCCCAGAACGGCTCAAAGAACCGCGTGTGGTCAAAGCCGTCCTTAAGCGAGCCCTCAAAGGCGTACATGGCCGGATCATCGGTGTTGAAGTCGTAGAACTTGGGGAAGATGCACATGCGGATCTTGTTGAAGGGCGCCGCCGCGAGGGTCTTGACCGTCTCGTCCTGGCACTCCGGCTCCTGGTTGGTCCACGCGTAGGCCGTCGTGCCAAACGGCAGGAAACGCGTGCCGTCCTCGTAGGAGAACGTGTTGTCGCCGCGCGTGTCAAAGGGCACGTCGCTCCGCTTGACATCCTTTGTCAGCAGCACGCGGCCGTGGTTGCCCTCGGATGCCGGAGTGACCTCGACTTCGCCCGTGATACCCGCGAGCGCCGGGTCGTTGGAGGAGGTGCGGTAGGTCCAGGTTCCGGCGGAGCGGGGCATGAAGCGGATGCCGTAGCGACCCGCACCGCGGTAAAAGCCGCGCACCTCGACGGCGTCCGTGCCATCGGCGCGCTCAAACTGCGCCGTCAACGTGATATCGACATAGGGGTTGCCCTCAGAGGTTCCCTCAAGCACCAGATCGAGCACGCGGTACTGTTCAACAGTCTGCATGGACTGCTCCTTTCTTTGCACATCCGGTATAGCAAGCGGGCACGTCGGCACGTCCGGAACCCGGAGCAACCGGCGTGCCCGCAACGCCTGCGCCAAGCGCGGCGGAACTTACTTGACCTTCTTCACCATCATAATGAAGACGACGCCGCCCAAGATAAGCGCGATGGCGACCGGGAACGTCAGGAAGTACGAACCGGTCGAGGCGACGATCGCCGAGGTGACGGCGGGGGCGACGGCCTGGCCCAAGGTGTTGGCGAGGTTCTGGATGCCCATGTCCTTGCCGGCCTCCTCCTTGGAGGGCAGGACGTCGACGTTCAGGGCCTGATCGACGGCGGAGTAGATGCCGTAGCCAAAGCCGGAGAGCGCAGCGAAGATATACATGCTCTCGGCGGTGCGTATGAGCCACGGAGCCGCGAAGGCGATGCAGATGATAAGGGAGGACACGGCGATGAGCGGCTTGCGGCGACCGATCTTGTCGGAGATGACGCCCGAGATGAGCGAGGTCACGAGCGACACGACCATGATGATGACCGACATGGTGGAGAGCACCGCGGCGGCGTTGACGTCGTCAAGACCGATGTAGCGCTGCAGGATGTAGAGCTGATAGCCGGTGATGACGAAGTAACCGAAGATGAAGAGCAGGCGGCCGACGAGGGCGACGTAGAAGTCGCGGCAGTTCTTGGTGGGCGGCACGAAACTCTTGAGCAGGCGAACGATGCTGAAGGCCTCTCCCGAGGTCTCGTCCTTAGCGGACTTCTCGCGCGGCCAGATGAGGAGCACGATGATGCCCGTGAAGAGCCAGGAGACGGTGCCAAAGAGGAAGCCGGGGATGGGGTTGGTGATGAAGGCGGAGCCGATGATGGTGCCGAGGGACTGACCGCAGGTGGCGCCGGCGCCGTAGAAGGCGGAGATGGTGCCGCGGCGGTTCAGGGGCACGCGGTCGGAGAGGACGGCCACAGCGGGCGCGAGCATGCAGTTCAGACCGACCTGGAGCGCGGACCAGCCGATGACGATACCCGAGACGGTCGTCTGCACCGAGGTGAACCAGAAGGCCGCACCGGTAAAGATACCGCCGATGGCGATCCAGGGCGAGCGGCGGCCAAAACGCGAATGGCACGCATCGGAAAGGGCGCCGAAGACGAGGTTGGAGATGAGCGCGAAGATGCTGCCCGCAGCCTGCATGGAGCCGAGGACGGCCTCGGAGTTTCCGGGGAACAGATCGTTGAAGCGCTGCGGAAGCAGGACCGCAGAGCCGATGGTGCCGGACATCATCCACATAACGCCGAAGATGATGAAGCCGATGCAGAACCGGTAGAACGTGGACTTGGACATCGGCTTGCCGGTGTCAGGTGCGATGGTGTTGGGATCCACCGCTGCTGTGGCGTTGGCCATAGCCTCTCCCTCCTTCGGGCGGGCACGCTGCCCGCGTTGCGCGAGAGACGGGCGGGGCGGCACACGGCGAGGGGACGCGCTGCGTGCCGTCCCTCCCTCTCTCACAGGAACACTGATTACTTACTAACTAGTAAGTAATTTCGTCTGCGATTATGCACCGCAAAGGGCAGACCGTCCGCCCCTCTGCGGTGAACGGTCGCGTTCTGTCGGTTAATGGTTAGTAACCAGTAATAACTTGGGGAGGTGCTACCCTTTTCATAAACGGTTCTTAACCGTACTCAAACGACCGTAAGGACTGACGCCTATGGCAGACCTGAAAAAACAGCCGGTCATCGCGGCGAAGAAGCGCAGCCAGGCGGCCGAGGACCGCCTGCATGAGATTGTGCTCGCCGCTGTCGATATCATCAATGAGCGCGGCTACAACGGCATGTCGCTGCAAGCCGTCGCCAACCGTGTAGGCATCACGCAGGCAGGTGTCCTGCATTATGTGGGTAACAAGGAGGGCCTGCTCTTTGAGGTTATCGAGCACTATTACGACCGCTCGAGCACAGCAGAGGACTATCTCTCGCTTTTTAAGGTGGGCGGCCCGTTTGCGGGCAAGCGCCCCAAGATCCCCGAGTACATGCGCCTTCTGGTGGCAGAAAACGCGCACCAGCCCGAGATGGTCATGCTCTTTCAGATGCTCAACACCGAGGCCATCTCCAAGACGCACCCCGCGCACGCCTACTTTACGGACCGTACCCGACGGGCCACCGAGCGCGACAAGCATGTTTGGAGCGTGCCTGCGGGCGTCGACCCACAGCTCACGCTCTCGGTGGCACTTGCCGCGATGTACGGCCTCGAGGGCCGCTGGCTCGCACGTCCCGACGAGATCGACTACGAAGCCGAGTGGGCGCGTTTTGAGGACGTGCTCTTTCCCCTGCCGCTGTGGGAGGGGTATCGCTAAGGGCGCTGCGAGGGGGATATCGCTAGAAGCAACCAAAAAAGCGCACGTCAGGGACGATCGCGGGGCGGCTGTGCCACCCCGCTTCATGCTACCCCACGAGCAATGTTCATCAAGGTAAGGAATTCACGTCGTCCCGCAAAGCAGGCACTTTATAGGCACATTTTCTACCTGCAGGTTTAATGCGGGCAAGTCCGTGCTGCTTGCCAAAGTTTCTGGAATTCCTTACCTTGGCGCATGTTTCACCACGGTGCTATGCCCCTAGCGCCGAAACATGAACAGATGCGGCACATTCCGTCGCCAGATCAGGCGAATCGCCATGACCTGGCGACAAGCCCGCGCCCGCTACCCTGCGAAGGCGATAGCCGCCTTGACGGCTCGGCGCCAGCCCTTGATGCGCGCGGTGCGATCGTTCTCATGCATCTTGGCGTCCCAGCCGGCACGCGGCGCCACGCTGCGCGCGACGTCTGCCGGATAGATCCCCAGCGCGATGCCCGCCGCCCATGCGGCACCGAGCCCGCTCATCTCGTCGTTGCCGGCAGCCACGATGGGAACGCGGAGCATATCCGCCAAGAACTGCATGAGATAGGGGTCGCGCGTGGGGCCGCCGTCGACGCGCAGCTCGGCCAGGTTCACGCCTGAATCGCGCTGCATGGCATCTGCCACGTCGAAGATCTGGAAGGCGATGCTCTCGACGGTCGCCCGCACAAACTCTGCGCGGCCCGTCGTGCGCGTCATGCCAAACACGGCCGCGCGCGCCTCGGAATTCCAGTGCGGCGCACCAAGGCCCGTGAAAGCGGGCACGAGGTATACGCGGCTCGCCGGGTTGGCGGCATAGGAGAGGTCGGTGGTCTCCGCCGGGCTCTCGATCATCTCCATGTCGTCGCGCAGCCACGTCTTGACGGCGCCGGCGTAGTTGATGTTGCCCTCGAGCACGTAGACCGTCTCGCCGCCCATACGCCAGCCGAGCGAGTTGGAAAGGCCCGTGTGAGAGCGCGAGAGCTCGTGGCCGACGTTCATCATCACGCTGGAACCCGTGCCGAGCGTCGCCTTGGCCTGTCCGGGCGCGTAGCAACCCTGGCCAAAGAGCGCGGCATGGCTGTCGCCGAGCACGCCGTGAATGGGCACAGGGGTCGGCAAGAAGCCGTCGAGGTCCGTCATGCCAAAGCACGCATCGGAGTCCGTCACCTCGGGCAACCATGCGGGGTCAATGCCAAACAGGCGGCAGCAGCGCGTGGACCAGTTGAGCTTCTCGATATCGAAGAGCTGCGTGCGGCTCGCGTTGGAGTAATCGCAGCGGAACTCGACGCCATGGGTGAGCGTCCAGACGACCCAGGAGTCGATGGTGCCGAGATGCAGGTCGCCGGCACGGGCGATATCGCGCGCCTCGGGCACGTTCTCCATGATCCACGTCATCTTGGCCGCCGGGTAGTACGGCGAAAGCGTGAGGCCCGTGCGCTCGCGGATGACCTCGGGTGCGCCCTCGCGCTGTGCGATGCGGTCGCAGACCTCCTGAGCGCGCGAGCACTGCCACACGATGGCGTCGCACAGCGGCTCACCGGTGCGCGCGCTCCACGCCACCGTGGTCTCGCGCTGGTTGGATATACCGATGCCCGCGATATCCGCCGGATCGATCCCCTGCTCCTCCACGACGGCGCGCGCGACGGCCAGAACGTTCGCGGCGATCTCGGCGGGGTCATGGCTTACCCACCCCTCCTCGTTCACCTTCTGCTCATGAGCGCGGTCGGCGCGGTGGATAAGCCGGCCCGCCTCGTCGACAAGCAGGGCCTTGGTGCCCTGGGTGGACTGGTCGATGCCGATGATGTAGCGAGCCATGGGAACTCCTCGATTGCAGCCCGATACGGCACGCGCGCCGCGGCGTGCGAGCTGCCGGCGCGGGCGGTGTGACGGGCGGTTGTGGTCAAAATCGCGTTCGGGCAGATATGACGATTGAAATCGGACGTTAGCGCGACTTCGTCCGAGTCTGCCCAGAACGCGTTGGCGATGGAGCGGGTCCGGCCGCCCAGGCGGCGGGGGAGATGCGGGCACGCTCCTTTTGCTCTCGGGTTACTTGCGGGCGATCACCGCGCGCGCAGCGTCCGCGATGCCGGCGGCATCGAGCCCGTAATGGGCAAAGACCTCAGCCGACGTACCGGTGATAACGGGCGCATCCGGAAGCGACAGGCACGTGAGCGGGCACGGGCACTGGGCTCCCAGCACCTGGGCGACCATGGAGCCAAGGCCTCCGAAGGGCGAGGCCTCCTCGACGGTCACAACGGCACCGGCGCGCTCCGCGGCGCGCACAACGGCGTCCGCGTCGAGCGGCTTCACGCAGTACATGTCGATCACGGTCGCCTCGACGCCCTCGGCCGCGAGCGCCTCGGCGGCGTCGAGGGCGGGGCGCACCATCTCGCCGCAGGCGATGATCGCAACGTCGGAGCCCTCGCGCACCCAGGTGGCGCGGTCCATCTCAAAGGGGCAGTCGTCCTCGGTGTAGACGTCCGCCACGGCGTTGCGGCCCACGCGGATGTAGGCAGGCTTATCGTCGGCGAGAAGCGCGGCGGCGAGCTTGCCGGACTGCCACTCATCGGAGGGCAGGTAGACGCGCATGTTGGGGATCGCGGCCATGGCGGCGATGTCCTGCGCGGAGTGGTGGCTCATGCCGAGCGCGCCGTAGGAGACGCCGCCGGAGACGCCGAGCAGCTTGACGTTGGTGTTGGAGTAGGCGCAATCGACCTTGGCCTGCTCGTAGCTGCGGGTCGAGAGGAAGCACGCCGGGGATGCGACCCACGGCTTCTTGCCGCACGCCGCCATGCCGGCCGCCATGCTGACAGCGTCCTGCTCGGCGATGCCGGCCTCGACGGCCTGCTCGGGATACGTATCGAAAAACGGCGTCATGGACGCGGAGCCGCGGGAGTCGGAGCACACGACCACCACGTCGCGGTCGCCCGCGGCGGCGGCCTCCATCAACACCTCGCAGATAACCTGCTTGTTCGCTTTCGTCTTCGCCATGGCGCTTAGGCCTCCTTAGCTTGAGGATTGACCGGGCAGTCGGCCGCGGGCGCAGGCGCGGTGGCGCCGGCGCGACCCGCGAGCGCGGCGACGGGCGCCGTTGCCTCGGCGCGGCCGCAGGCAAAGTCGAGCACGGGCACGTAGGCCTCACCCTGAGCGGCGGCCTGCGCATGCGCGGTAAGGTCCGCCGTGATCTGCGCGTACTCCTCGTCGTTGGGCAGATGATGATGCCAGCCCGCCTTGTTCTCCATCACGGGGCTGCCGAGACCCTTGACCGTATCCATGATGATGGCGGTCGGGCGGCCCTTGGTGGCGGCCGCCTCGGCAAATGCCGCCTCGAGCGCCGCGAGGTCGTTGCCGTTCACGCACACGGTGTGCCACCCAAAGGCCTGCCAGCGCTCCTCCTGGCTGTCGGCGCGCATAACGTCCTCGGTGTTGCCCGAGATCTGCAGGTGGTTGCGGTCGATGATGGCGCAGAGGTTGTCGAGCCCGTACGTGCCGCCGGCCATGGCCGCCTCCCAGATGGAGCCCTCGGCAAGCTCGCCGTCGCCCATCACGACATACGTACGGTACGCACGCCCGTCCATCTTGCCGGCAAGCGCCATGCCGGTGCCCACGGGAAGGCCGTGGCCGAGCGAGCCGGAGTTCATCTCGATACCGGGGAGCTTGTTGTTGGGATGGCCGATGTAGGGGCTGCCGAACTTGGAGAAGCGCGCCTTGACGTCGGCAAGGTCGAGGTAGCCGTAGTGGCAGAGCACCGCGTAGTACGCCTCCATGGCGTGGCCCTTGGAGAGGAGGAAGCGGTCGCGGTCCGGGTCATCGGTGCGGTCGGCCGCCACGTTCATGACCTTGCCGTACAGGAGCATGAGGGCGTCCATCACGCTCATGTCGCCGCCGATGTGACCGCCGCCGCCCGCCACGATGATGTCGACGGCATCCTGGCGCAGCTGCCAGCGCAACTGCTCGAGATTCTCAGTCATTATGCCTTCCCCTTTCTCACTCGCCGCGCAGGTAGGCGCGCACGTCTTCCTCAATGGGGTCGTAGAAGTCGGGCGTAACGCCGATGTACTTGCACGCCTCGTAGAGCACCGGCACCACGTTCTTGTGGATGCCCACCACGTGGTGGATGTAGGGGCCCTCGACGATCTTGGCCTCGAGGCGCTTCAAGTTCTCGACCTCGATCCAGAGATAGGTGCCCATGCCCTTGGGGCCGTCGATGCCGCGGGCGTTGCCCAGAAGCAGCGAGTACTCGCCGTTATCACCGTCAAAGCGGGCGAGGGTGAGCTCGCCGTGCTTTGCCTCGGCCGTCAGCGCGCCGGGGTAATCGAACGCGAGCGGGTAAGTGAGGCGCGGCGTCTCGCACGCCACCGAGCACGGCCAGGGGCCGCAGTGCTGCAAAAGCTCGCCGTTCTCGTTGTCGGGATGACGAACGGTCCAGTCGGCAAAGAAGCTGCGCGTCTCCCCCATGCCGGCCGCCTCGACCATAAGGGCCGAGATGGCGCCGTGGATGTCGGTCTCGCAGACGACGGGGATCCCCATCTCGTTCAGGATGGCGTTGGCGGCGCAGGGCATGATGCCGAGCTCGTCTTGGAGCGCGTTCCAGCACTGGATGGCGCCGGCGTTGCAGCCGTACTTGTCAATCAGCGCCTTCATGCCGTTCGCAAGCGCCGCAACGGTGCGGGTCTGCTCCGTGGTGGTCTCAATCTTAAAGTGATCGGCCATCCAGGCGAGCGTGTCGTTGAGGTTGGCCTCGTCGGCCTCGGCGGCGCGCACGGCCTGGATGAGCTCGGTCATGGGCACCGGCGCAAGCTGGATGTTGAATTTCTCGAGCAGCTCGCCCTCGTTGACCATCGTCGTCCAGAAATCGAAGGGACGCGTGGACATCTGCAGGACGCGGATGTGGCGGAACGTCTTGACGACGTTGCAGACCGCGAGGAAGTCGCGGACGCCGCGCTCGAACTCCGGGTCGGTAAGGCGGCAGTTGGTCATATAGGTAAACGGCACCTGGAAACGGCGCAGGACCTTGCCCGTGGCGAACAGGCCGCACTGCGTGTCGCGCAGGCGCGTGCCGTCCGGCTCAGGGCGCTCGTCACGCGGGCCCCAGAGGAGCACGGGCAGGCCCATCTCGCGCGCAAGGCGGGCGCAGAGGTACTCGGTGCCAAAGTTGGCGTGGCAGAGCATGATGCCGTCGACGCCCGCAGCGCGGAACTTGTCGACGATGGGCTGGATGTGGCTATCGTCGAAGAGCAGGCCCTCCTCGTTGATGTCATCGATATCCACGAAGTCGACGCCGAGCTCGCGCAGGCGATCGGCCGTGAGCCCGCGGAACTTGATGGCGTCGGGAGCGGAGAAGATGCTCCGGCGCGTGGGCACATAGCCCAGCTTGATGTGCGGTTTGGCTGCGGTAACGTTCATGACGCTCCCCTTCTGACACGGGCCGTGCGCACGCGCGCGGCCCACCGGTCCCATCGTCGCCTATACTGTCTACTAAACGTTTTACACGTTTCAATGACCATTATGCCAATAATTAAGGTAAACGGTCGTATAAACAGGATGAACGGTAAAAGAAAAAGCGGATGGTATCCAGACGATACCATCCGCTTACCTCGTGCACGCCAACGCGCCCCACGGAGCAGGCGCCTGTCTCGCGAGCGCGCCGCCTGCGAAGGCGCAGACGACTCTGCGCGCCCTATCGGTCGCACACGCTCTTGCGCTCCACAAAGTAGGTGCTCACCAGCGTCTTGCAGGTATAGTTCTTGGGGTTGTTGACGTTGCCGATCAGACGCCGCACGGCGATCTCCCCCACCTCGTGCTTGAGCACGTGCACCGTGGTCAGCGGCGGTGTGGAGAACGCACCGAGCGACAGGTCGTCGAAGCCCACGATCGAGACGTCCTCGGGAACGCGAATGCCCGCCTCCGTCAGCGCGCGCATGGCGCCCACGGCCAGCACATCGTTATCGGCGAAAAACGCCGTCGGCAGGCTATCGCGAGACACACGGGAAAGCCATGCGGCCATATCCCCGTACGCGCGCTCAAGCGTCGTCCCCAACTCCACGCGCCACCTCGGATCGAAGCCGAGGCCCCCTTCTTCCAAGCCGCGGAAGAAGCCCCGCTCGCGCGCGCGGAAATTCTGGATGCGGAAGTCGCCCGACAGATAGCCGATGCTGCGATGGCCGCGCTCGACGAGATACTGCACCACGCGCAGCACCGACCCCTCGTTTGCCATGACCACGGCGTCGAAGTCGAAGCGGTCGCTCCAACCGTCGAGCACCACCATGCGGGCCGGGCAGGAGCGGAAGAGCTCGTAGTCCTCCTCGCCGAGCTCGGTGCCCAAAAGCACCACCGCCGACGAGGGGTCGCCCACCAGCTCCGCCACCTGCGGGCGCACGGCATCGAGATCGGAGAAATCGAGCGAGACAAAGGCGGTGCCCATGCCGTGGCGGCGCGCCTGACGCTCCACGCCCTCGATGACGGAGGGGTGGAACGTGCTGTCATCCACGATAGCGCCGGTCTTGCGCGCAACCACGAATTTAATGGCATCGAGCTGCGAGGGGTGCTGGTACCCAAGGGATTTTGCCACCGAGCGAATCTTCTCGGCGGTCTCCTCGCTCACGTTGCGCTTATGGTTGAGCGCGTTGGAAACCGTCGCCGGGGAGAAGCCGGTCACCCGGCTGATCTCACGTACACTGACCTTGTGCATAGGGCACCTCGCACCTAAACAGATTGCTAGAATGTTTACTTATTCGTTTATACCATGGCGTGACGGGCTGTATGCGCGCCCGGGGTATCGGCGAACGGCCGATTAAGGTATGCGAACGGTCGCGTGCGGCGCGCACCGCCGATGCCGGGCGGGCGCCAGCGGGCGCATGGACCGGGACACCGCCCGGCCCTACCCCGTTAGCGGTGCAGATGACAGCAGCAGGTGAGCTTAGAGGGCGCGGCGCGCCTCGATGGCGCGACCCAGCGTGAGCTCGTCGGCGTATTCGAGGTCGCCGCCCACGGGCAGACCGCTCGCCAGACGGCTCACGGCAATGCCCAGCGGCTTGATGGTGAGGGCGAGGTAGCTCGCCGTGGCCTCCCCCTCCACGTTGGGATTCGTGGCGAGGATGACCTCTTGGGTCCCCTCTTCTGCCAAGCGCGCCAGCAGCTCGCGCACGTGCAGCTGATCGGGGCCAATCTTGTCCATGGGGCTGATGACGCCGCCCAGGACGTGGTAAAGCCCCCGATACGAGCCCGTGCGCTCGATGGCGGACACGTCGCGCGGCTCGGATACCACGCAGATGCGCGTGCGGTCGCGCGTCGAGTCCTGGCAGATGGGGCATTCATCGGCCGTGGCGTAATTGAAGCAACGGCGGCAGAAGTGGACCTCCTCTTTGACCTCGAGGATGGCCTCGGCCAAACGCCGCGCCTCCTCGGCGTCGGCC
This sequence comes from Candidatus Coprousia avicola, assembly GCA_018715125.1. Taxonomy (GTDB): domain Bacteria; phylum Actinomycetota; class Coriobacteriia; order Coriobacteriales; family Coriobacteriaceae; genus Coprousia; species Coprousia avicola. The sequence goes on from DVMF01000041.1 coordinate 53,277, forward strand.
TCCAGAAGATGATAGGCGATGCGCTGGGCGCTCTTGGGGCCGATGCCCGGCAGGCGCCCCAGCTCGTCGAGGAGTTTCTGCAGACTCTGGTTTGCCACGGCGCAACCGTCCCGTCTTAGAACGGCATGCCGGGAATGTTGAGGCCGCCGGTGATGGCGCTCATCTGGCGGTTCGCCTGCTCGGCAACGCTGCGGTGCGCCTCGTTGACGGCGGCGACGATCATGTCCTCAAGCATCTCGACGTCGGCGGGATCGAGCGCCTCGGGATCGATCTTGATGGAGGTGAGCTGCATCTCGCCGTTCATGGTCACCTTGACCATGCCGCCGCCTGCAGACGCGTCGACGCTTACCTGGGCGAGGTTCTCCTGCGCGGCGGCAAGCTGCTCCTGCATCTTGCGGGCCTGCTTCATCATCTGCTGCATGTTCATATTGGGCATGAGAGCTCCTTGTAGGTAGGGGACGCGCATACGGCGCCCTATGCGGTGCCCGTGAATCGTACCACGAGCGCGGGCTACTCCTTATGAACGATGACACCGGACCCAAAAACGCTATCGAGCAGCTTCATGGCGTCTTCCGAAGTCTCCGGAACCTCCGCGGGCGGCGCATCATGGTTGAAGACTGCCGCCGGGTCGAAGGAGGGGGACTTCGCCACCGCGGGGGATGCGGCCGGGCGCGGGGCAGCAGGAGCAGCAGAACCCTCGGCTGCCGGGACGTCCGAACCGCCGGCAGCAACGGGCGCGGGCGCCGCCGGAGGCTCGAGGGGCATATCGAACGGAGGCAGGTCCTCCTCCGCCTCGTATCCCGCGATGAAGGCGTCGTCGTACGGGACGACCTCGTCCTCCCACGCGCGGCGGTCCTCCTCGACCGAGGGCTCCGAGATCACCGTGGGGCCGCTCGTCTGATCGGCCGCCGGCGCCGGCGCTGCCGGAGCGGAGGCCGCGGGCGAAGCGGGGGTCGCGGGTACCGATGCCTCGCTCGTAAACGGCACGAAGCCGGGCGACACCTGCGCAGGGGCGGGGGCCGCTGGTTTTACCGCGGCCGCCGGAGCGGGCGCCGCGGCTTCGCCGGACCGGGGTGCCGACTCGGGCGCGGGGGCGGTAGCCGGGCGCGGCGCGGGCGCGGCCGGTGCGGGCGACGCGGACGCAGCCGCCTCAGGAGCAGATACCGCCGGGGAGGGCGCGGGATCGGGCTGCGGTTGGGGGGCCTGCGCCGCCCGTGAGGGGGAGGCGGGCGCGGGGGCGGCAGGGCGCGCGGGGGCGTCGCCCATCACGTAGTGCACCTTACGAGTACCGAAGACCTCGGCGACGACCGGATGGATAGCCGCCTCGGAATCGGCGCGCCCCAGCATCTTGATGGCAAACCCCGACCCCGCCGGGAAGGCGACTGTCAGCGTGTCGCCGTCGTCCGTGCGGGCGCGCGAGCTCTGCAGAAGCGCACCGCGCGAGGGCTGGGCAGCAGTGACGCGGCGCACGACCTCGGCCCACCGGCGCTGCAGGTCGCCCTCGTCAGTCACGGGAGCAGCCGCGGGAGCGGGGGCGCCGGCGGGAGCGGCCTCGTTCTTCTGCGGTACGGGTGCAGCGGCGGACTCCTGCGGCGCGGGCTTCTGAGCGTGCGCGACGGCAGGCGCGGGGGCCGGAGCCGCGGCAGCCTCAGAGACGGGAGCACGCCCGGGTGCCGGGGAGACGGGCCTCTCCGGAGAGGCCCGGACCGGCGACGGGGCCGGTGACGGGGCAGAATCTTGCACGGGCGCCGGGGCGGAAGCGGCGACGGCGGATCGTGCCGGACCGGGCGCTGCGCTCGGGGCGGGTGCCTTGCGCTGCGGCGCAGGCGAGGCGGAAGCATCCCACGGCGCCGCCGCATGCGGACGGGCGACGGCCGCATGCGCGGGGGCAGAGACCGGTGCCGCGGGCGGCGCCGCCTCCTGCCGTGCCGCGGGCGCCGCGGCGGGTCTGCCCATCAGGCTCGACGCCGCGTCCGCATCAAGCGGGGCGGACGGCACGCCGGCGGCAAGCTGCGCCTCGATGCGGTCCAGCCGGTCGGCCAGCGCCTCGAGCGTAAGGTCTGATGCGGGGCGCGCCAGGCGCGTGAGCGCGATCTCGAGCACCAGACGCGTGTCCGCGGCGTTGCGCATCTCCAGCGCCGCGTCGTCAAGCACGGTCAGCATCCGCGCCACGCGGTCGTTCCCCTCAAACAGGGCTGCCTCGGCCGAGAGCGCCTCGAGCTCCTCCGGCGTCGCGTCCACCACCTCGCGCGCCGCACCCGCAACGCGCACCATATAGACATCGCGCAGATGCGCGATGAGGTCCCGGGTAAGCTCCATCAGGTCGTTGCCCTCGTCGACCTGCGCGCGCACCAGCGAGAAGAGCGTAGCGACGTCGCGCGCGGCGAGGGCACGGGCAAACTCGGCGAGCACCGAGCTCGCCACCTCGCCCAGCAGGGCGCGGGCGTCATCGGCGCGCACCGCCCCGCCGCCAAAGACCGAGAGCTGCTCCAGCGTCGACAAGGCGTCGCGCATGCCGCCGCGTGCGTGCTTGGCAACGATCTCAAGCGCCTCGGCATCAAAGGCAAAGCCCTCTTGCTCGCAGATGTAGGCGAGGCGACCCTCGATATCCTCGTTGCCGATGCGATGGAAGTCGAAGCGCTGGCAGCGCGAGAGAATGGTCTCGGGAATCTTCTGCGGGTCGGTGGTGCACATCACGAAGACCACGTGCGCCGGCGGCTCCTCGAGCGTCTTGAGCAGCGCGTTGAAGGCCGCCACGGTGAGCATGTGGACCTCGTCGATGATGTAGACCTTGTAGGCCCCGCGCACGGGGGCGAAGTTGACCGACCCGATGATCTCCTCGCGCACGTTGTCCACGCCGGTGCGGCTCGCGGCGTCGAGCTCGTACACGTCCGGGTGGATGCCGTCGGCGATCTGCGTGCACTCAGGGCACGTGCCGTCCGGCATGCAGCCGCTCGCCCCCTCCGCGCGCGCCGCCTCGGCCTTCTGGCAGAGCAGCGCCTTGGCGAGGATGCGCGCCATCGTGGTCTTGCCCGTGCCGCGCGGCCCGCAGAAGAGGTACGCGTGGGAGAGGCGCCCCTCGGTGACGGCGTGCTCGAGCGTCGAGACGATGTGCTGCTGGCCCACGACGCTCTCAAAGGTGAGCGGGCGATATTTACGGTACAGCGACTCCATGGGGAATCTCCTATCTATGCACTCGGTCGGGCGGAGCGGGTCTCGGCGAAACGGGTCTACAGCCCGTGCGCGGTCAGGCGCCGATCGATGTCTTTGAGCGTGATGCGCGTCGCGAAGAGCTGGCGGTACGTGGCGGTCTTGACCTTGTTCTCGGCACGCAGGACCTCCATGCGCTCAGAAACGTCCCCGAGCTCCGCCCGTACCTCGGCGGCAAAGGCCTCGTACGCGGCCAAGCGCTCAGCATCGCCCATCGTCCATCCCCTCACTTTTGCCCGCAGGCGTCGCATCGACGGTCCTACCATCATACCCGCCGGCGCGGACGAAGCGGCGGGGCGTGGTATGATGACGAAAAACCATGGCCCACACGAACCAGAACCGCACCAGGATTCGCCATGACACGCTTCTCATCCCATAGGCGCCCCGCGCCCGACGCCGCGGCGCGCCCGCACGCGCCCTCGCCCGCCGAGACGGGAGCCGCCATGCTCGCCGACGCCCCCGCCCCCGGCGCGGCCGCCACCGCGCTCCTCAAGCGCTATCGACCGCTCGAGACGCGCGGGGGCGGTACGTTCGGCACCGTCGAGATCTGCCTCGACGTCCGCCTGAAGCGGCGCGTCGCCATCAAGCGCATGCCGCTCGCCGACGAGGGGGCCTCCGCCGACGTTCCGCTCGAGACCTACGCCACGGCGCTTGCCGAGGCGCGCACGGCGAGCATGCTCGCGGCCAGCCACATCGTCCAGGTCATCGATTTCACCTACGACCGCGGCTACGCCTACCTGGTGATGGAATACGTGGACGGCATGTCGCTCGAGGAGCTTCTCGCCGCCGTGGACGGGCACTCCCTCACCTACGACGAGACCGCCGCCGTTGCCGACGCGCTCGTGCAGGCGCTCGCCTTCGCGCACGACAACGGCGTGCTCCACCTGGACGTCAAGCCCGCCAACGTGCTGATCGACCGCACCGGCAACGTCAAGCTCGCCGACTTCGGCATGGCGAAGCTCTCGCGCGCGACCGGCTACGGCGACGCTCGGGGCGGCACCATCGGCTATATGCCGCCCGAGCAGCTCATCGGCGCCGATGTGGACGGGCGGGCGGACCTCTTCGCCCTGGCCGCCGTCCTCTACGAGGCGCTGTGCGCCGAGGCCCCCTTCCGCGCCGAGTCGGCCGCCGCCTCCATCGAGCGCATCCGCGAGGGCGCCGAGGACCCGGCGGAGGTGCTGCCCGGCATCCCCGAGCTTGCGGACGAGGTCCTGCTCGCGGCGCTCTCCTCCGCCCCCGAGGACCGGCCGGAGAGCGTCGAGGCCTTCGGGGAGCGCTTTCTCGCCGACCTGGGCAACCCGCGCGCCGGGCGCCGCAGCCTCGCGAACCTCATCGCCGAGCTCACCGCCGACGAGGACGATGCCGACCTCGCTCCCGAGGCTGCCAAGCCCACGGTGGAGGTCGACCCGGCCGAGGGCTGGCTCGGCAGCCGCACGCCGCGCGCCCGCGCCCTCGTCACCGGCGGCATCGCGGGTGCGGGCGTCGCCGTCGCCGCCGCATACGTGCTGGGCATGACGGGGGTTTCGAGCCCGGTGGCAACGCTTGCCGTCGCGCTCGCCACGGGCGGGGCCTCGGTGGCCGCGCCGCAGCTGGGAAGCGCCCTGGTGGCCGCGGGCCTCATCTGCGCCGTCGCCCCCGCCACGCCGCTTCTGGCGCTTCTGCCCGTGCTGCTGCCGCTGATAGCGCTCCTTACCAGCTGGTGGTACGTCTGGGGCCGCACGCAGCCCGCCGCCTCGGCCACCTTTGCCGCCATCCTCGCCGCCGGCGCGCTCACGGGCAACCCGTGGCTTCTCGCCGGACCCATCGCCGTGTGGTGCGGCTACCTCAGCGCGCCGGGCTCTGGCGCGGCGACGGTCGGCCTCGGCGTCCTCACCTCGGCGCTGTTCAACACCGCCCTGGGGGCGGCGGGGGCGCTGCCGGCAAGCGCTGCGTGGACCGCCATCGCCGACGGGCACCTCATCGCCGGCGCCGCCGGGGCCGCCGCGACCGCCGCAGTCGTGTCGGCGATGGGCTCGCGCCTGTGGGAGCGCTTCTCCGCCGGCGGGGGCACGGGGCTCAACATCGTCTGTGCGGCCTCCGGCGGAATTATGGTTGTTTTGCAGCTCTGCCTTGCAAACCCTGTGGAAAATACCAGCTCGCAGACCCTACCCTTTGCCGTTGCTTTAGGGATGGGCGCGCTTTCCTCTATAATCTGGCTCATCTGTACCTATGGGCTCGGCTATCGAAAAGAAACGGCGGAGGGTGATCGTCCGTGAACTTCCTGAACATCTTCGAGGACCACGTGGCGGGTATCTTTGGCGCCAGCCGGGCACCGTTCTCCTTTAAAAAGCTCGCCAAGCAGGCAGTGCGCGAGATGGAGGACCAGACACTCGTCATCAACGGCGTCAACACGGCGCCCGCGCTCTACACCATTCTCATCGCCGCCGACGACGACCCACTCATGGCGCCGTACTATCCGCAGCTCACGCGTGAGGTCGCCGAGTTTGTGAAGGCGCATGCGGAGAAGAAGGCCTATATCTTTGTGGGCGAGCCGCTCGTCCGCTTCATGATCGACCCGCAGCTCCGCGCCGGCAAGTTCTCCGTCTTTGCCGAGAACGTCGACGCCCCCACCCTGGGCCGCCTCTACGAGGAGGAGCGCGCCTACCAGCAGGGGCTCTCGCAGAGCCTCACCGGCCCCGCGGCCCCGCGGCCGAGCGAGCCCGCACCGGCGCCCGCCGCACCGCAGACGCCGACGCCCCGCACCCGCCGCGAGCCCGCCCCCGCGCCCGAGCCGGCGCCGCGCGCGAGCCGCGTGCCCGATATCGCTGCTCAGGCACCTGCCGCCGTAGCGGGCGCCGCAGCGGGCGCCGCAGCGGGCGCCGCCGTCGCCGGAGCCTTTGCCGAGCGCGACCCCTTCGCGCCGCTCGCCGACGCCGCCGCGCCCATCCCCGTCCCCAAGACGGTCACCCGCGCCCAGCTCGACGGCGTGGGCGGTGCCGCCGCCACGGGCGGCGCCCGCGTGGGCGCGAGCGTTGCCAACAACATGGTGAGCTCCCGCGCCCAGGTGGCGCTCCCGCCGCTCGCCCAGCTCATCGACGTCGTCACCGGCGACGTGCACGAGGTCACCGGCCAGACGTGCGTCATCGGCCGCGAGCGCGCCGCAACCGACGTGACGCTGCGCGACCCCAACGTCAGCCGTCGCCACGCCCAGCTCACCTACACGGGTCAGGACTGGTCCATCGAGGACCTCAACTCCACCAACGGCACGCTCGTCAACAACCGCCGCATCACCCGCTGCCCCCTGCGCAGCGGCGATATGGTGACCTTCGGGCTCTCCACCTTCGAGTTCAGGGGCTGATGGCCTTATGATCGACATCATCCTGTTCATCGGGCGCATCGTTCTCGTCGCCATCCTCTACATCTTCCTGTTCGCCGTCATGAAGACGGGCGTGGGGCTCGTGCGCGGTCAGCGGCGCGACTCCGCCATCTGGACCATCGACGTCGACAAGGGCCCCCGCGGTATCCGCGGCATCCACGTCGACATGCTCGGCCCCGTCATCGTGGGCCGCTCGCCGTCGTCCGACATCTGCATCAACGAGCCCTTCGTCTCGGCGAGTCATGCGCGCTTCTCCCTGCAGGGCCCGGCGCTCGTCATCGAGGACCTGAACTCGCTTAACGGCACGCTCGTCAACGGCCGCCCGCTGGTAGAGCCCGCCACGCTGCGCGAGGGCGACGAGGTCCAGATCGGTGACGTCGTCATGAAAGTGAATCGCCGATGACGGCCGAGGAGCTCCATAACGCCGAGATGCCGCTCGACGCCGACCGCGCGCCCATCGGCGCCCACGCCGCACCGAGCGCCCCGGTTGAGGACGAGGCGGACGACCCCCGCGAGGACGCGCTCTTTGCCGAGCGCCTGACCCCCGCGCGCGGCTCGGCCGAGCACGCGGACGCCCCACTTGCCCCCGAGGCAGGCCCCGCTGACGCCGCGTCGGACGCGCCTCAGGCGTCCCCGCTCCCCGGTGCGCCCGAGACCGCGGACGCCGATACGGCCTCTGCGGCACCAGCAGAACCCGCCGAGCCCGTATCGCCCGCGACCACGGCAGAGATCGACGTCGACGAGGTCGAGGCGCGCCTCGCCGACCCCGGCTCGACGCAGAGCTTCCAAGCGATCCCCGAGGACCGCATCGACACCGACTCGACCTACGACGCCGGCACCACCGTCAACCTCATGTGGGGCGCGCGCTCCGACGTGGGCTGCGTGCGCACGCACAACGAGGACTCCTACCTCGTGCAGTCGCCGCTCTTCTGCGTGTCCGACGGCATGGGCGGCCATGCTGCCGGCGAGGTCGCCTCGTCCATCGCGGTCGAGACCATCGCCCAGCACGCCCCCACCTCAGCCGACCCCGCCCAGCTGGCGCGGGCCGTCGAGGCCGCCAACGCCGCCATCATCCGGGCGGCAGCCGAGGGCGTCGGGCGGCCCGGCATGGGGTGCACCGCTACCGCGGCCTATATCGAGGGCACGCAGCTCGCCATCGCGCACGTGGGCGACTCGCGCGCCTACCTCGTCCACGAGGGCACACTCATCCGCGTGACGCGCGACCACTCCTATGTGGAGGAGCTCGTCGACGCCGGCGAGATCACCGCCGACGAGGCGCGCGTCCACCCCAACCGCTCCGTCATCACGCGCGCGCTCGGCTCCGATCCGGCGATGTACGCCGACCACTTCCAGCTCAATATCGAGGAGGGCGACCGCCTCATCCTCTGCTCGGACGGCCTCTCGTCCATGATTCCCGACGGCGAGATCGAAAATATCGCCAACCAGTCCCCCACCGCGCAGATCTGCGTCGACAACCTCGTCGACGCCGCACTTGCCGCCGGCGGCTCGGATAACGTCACGGTGGTGGTGGTCGACGTGGTGGACGACGGCCGGCTGCGCGAGGCGCTCAGGCGCCGCAAGCGCAACGTCCTCATCGCGGTGGTCGCCGTTGTCGCCGCGCTTGCCATCGCCGCCTTCGCCATCATGAACACCATCGCAAACTCCTTCTACCTCGGCATCGAGGACGGCCGCGTGGCCATCTACACCGGAGTTCCCGGCTCGTTCATGGGCATCTCGCTCAGTCAGCTCGAGGACGACAGCGAGATCGAGGTGACCGACCTGCCCGAGGACACCCAGCGCCGCCTCCAAGAGGGCATCACGCAGCACTCCATCGAAGAGGCGCGCAACGTCCTCAACGAGTACCGCCGGCAGATCTTTGCCGAGCAGGCACAGCGCTCTGAGACGGCCCGCGCCGCCGAGAACGCTGCCGGCGACGCCGCCGATACGGGCGGCGGGGACGCCGCGGCAGACGAGGGGGCCGACGCCTCCACGCTTGCCGACACCGTCGCTCCCACCCAAGATGCCGAGGAAGGAGGCGCCCAGTGAGCCGCCGCACCACCGAACTTCTGCTTCTCATCGCCGCAGCGTTTCCGGTAACGCTGCTCTACGCCCTCTATGTCGCCAACACGGGCACGGCCATCACCTTCTCCACCCTCGCCGTCCCGCTCGGGCTCTTCGCCGCCTTTGCCGCGGCGCACATCGCCGTGCGCATGCTCGCGCCCGGCGCCGACCCCGCCATCCTCCCCATCGTGTTCGTGCTCTCGGGCATCGGCATCACGTTTGTGACGCGTCTCGCGCCCGACCTCGCCATGAACCAGCTCGTATACCTCTTCGTATCCATCGCGCTCATGGTCGCCACGCTCGCCGCGGTGAGAAACCTCGACGTGGTGGCGCGCTATAAGTACACGTTTGGCATCGCGGGCATCGTGCTGCTCATCCTGCCCATCTTCATCGGCACCGAGCAGGGCGGCTCCAAGCTCTGGATCAACTTCTTCGGGCTCTTCACCATCCAGCCCGGCGAGTTCGCCAAGGTGTTCATCGTGCTGTTCCTGGCAGGCTACCTCGCCGAGAACCGCGAGCTGCTCGCCGCCTCCAACCGCACCATCTTGGGCCTCAAGATCCCGCGCCTGCGCCTTTTGGCGCCGCTCTTTGTGGTGTGGGGCGTCTGCCTCATCATCGTCGCCTTCGAGCGCGACCTCGGCAGCGCGCTGCTCTTCTACACCATCTTCCTCATCATGCTCTACGTTGCGACGGGGCGCTTCTCGTATGTGCTCATCGGCATCGTGCTCTTTGCGATCGGCGCCTTTGGCATGTACCAGGTGATGTCCCACGTGCAGACCCGTGTCGCCATCTGGCTCGACCCGTTCAGCGATGCGCAGAACACCGGCTACCAGCTCGTGCAGTCGCTTTACTCGCTCGCCGACGGCGGCCTGGTGGGCACGGGCATCGGCCGCGGCCTCTCATCTAACATCCCGGTAGTGGAGAGCGACTTCATCTTCGCCACCATCGGCGAGGAGATGGGGCTGCTCGGCGCCTCGGCGGTGCTTCTGCTCTTCATGCTCTTCGCGGTGCGCGCGCTCACCACGGCCGCCCGCGCCAAGAGCGACCTCGCAGCCTTTAGCGCCGTGGGCCTCACCGCCTCCATCTCGTTCCAGGCGTTCCTTATCGTGGGCGGCGTGACGAGGCTCATCCCGCTCACGGGCGTGACCCTGCCGTTTATGAGCCAGGGCGGCTCGTCGCTTCTGGCAAGCTTTATCGTGGTCGCCCTGCTGCTGCGCGCGGGCGACGAGGCGACCGGCCGCGAGACGGAGCTCACCGGCACGGGCGTGATGGAGGCGCTCCCCGCCCTCGGCGAGGTCCGCGCCCAGGGCGCCCCGGGCGTCACCGGCGTGACCAAGGCGGGCACCCGCATCTTCTCGCGAAGCGCGGCGAGCGCTGCCGCTCCGGGCGGCTCGCACGCGCGCCCCGGCTCCCGTATGCGGCGGCGTCTGCTCGATACGCCGGAGTCCGGCGTGCTCGGCCGCGTCGCGCTCGCCAAGCGCCTGACGCGCACCGTCTTCTTCTTTACGGCGCTCTTTGCCGTCCTCATCGGCAACCTCACCTATATTCAGGTCATCAAGGCCGATGAGTACCAGAACATGACGGGCAACAACCACACCATCACCCGCGCCGCCTACATCCAGCGCGGCTCCATCATCACCTCGGACGGCCTCACGCTCGCCGAGTCCATACGCCAGGAGGACGGCACCTACACCCGCTCCTACCCCAACGGCAACCTCGCCGCGCACACCGTGGGCTACTACTCGACGCAGTACGGGTCCACCGGCATCGAGAACTCGATGAACGATACGCTGACCGGTTCTGAGGACTACTCGAGCTGGGAGAACGCCATCGAGTCGCTCGCCGGCATCGCCCAGCCGGGCAACTCGGTGCAGCTCACCATCGACTCGCGCATTCAGGCGGCTGCCGAGAGCGCGCTCGAGAACTCCGGGCTCTCCGGTGCGATCGTCGTGCTCAACCCCTCGACCGGCGCCGTGCTCGCCCGCGCGAGCAACCCCACCTACGACAACGCCAACCCCGCGGGCGCCATCACGGGCGAGGACGCCTCCGCCTCGCTTTTCGACCGCGCGACGCAGGCGCTCTACACGCCCGGCTCCACGTTTAAGACCGTCACGCTCTCCGCGGCGCTCGAGTCCGGCGCGGCGACGCTCGACACCACCTATAGCGCTCCGGCCGAGATGGAGATCGGCGGCGCTCCCGTCACCAATGCCGACGACATCGGCTACGGCACCATCTCGCTCCGCCGCGCGTTTGCCGTGTCGTCTAACGTCGCCTACGGCCAGCTGGCCCGCGACCTCGGCGCCGAGACGCTCGTCAACCAGGCGAACGCCTTTGGGTTTGGCCAGTCGCTCGGCCAGGATTTCTCTACCACGCCCTCCATCATGCCCGACCCGTCGGTGATGACGGAATGGGAGCTCGCCTGGGCGGGCGCCGGACAGCCCGTCGGCCAGGGCCACGAGCCCGGCCCGCAGGTCACGTGCATGCAAAACGCCGTGATCGCAGCTGCCATCGCCAACGGCGGCATCGCCATGAACCCCTACGTCGTGGGCCAGATCCTCGCCCCCAACGGCACCGTCATCAGCACGACCCAACCCCGTTCGCTCGGCCAGGCCGTGAGCGCGGGCACCGCCGAGCAGGTCCGCGAGGCGATGCTCGACGTCGTCGAATCTGGTACGGGCTACGAAGCGCAGGTGCGCGGCGTGGAGGTTGCCGGCAAGACGGGCACGGGCGAGACGTCGAAGGAAAACGCCAACTCGACGTTCATCGGCTTTGCGCCGTACGACTCACCCGTCGTCGCCATCTCGGTCGTGATCGAGAACTACTACGACCACGAGATCACGGCGGCGTCCATCGCCGGCCGGGTGCTCGCCCAAACGCTCAGCATCCTGGGGGTGTGAGAACGGTGAGGGCATAAGCGACACTCCGCAAACGGTAACCCTAAGGGCACGTCGCCCTTAACTGAGATGAAGCACAGACGCAGATGAGGAGCAAGTAATGGAACAGCAGGTGCTCGGGGGAAGGTACCTCCTTAAAGATAGGGTGGGCACGGGCGGCATGGCGACCGTCTACCGCGCTCAGGACCAGGTGCTCGACCGCACCGTCGCCGTCAAGATCATGCTGCCGCAGTACGCGGCCGACGCCACGTTTGCCGCGCGCTTCAAGCAGGAGGCGCAGGCCGCCGCGGGCCTGCAGAGCCCCTACATCGTGGGCGTGTACGACTGGGGCAAAGACGGCGACACGTACTACATCGTGATGGAGTTCCTGCGCGGCACCGACCTCAAGAGCGGCATCCGCGCCCACGGCGCCCTCGACCCCAAGAAGGTCGCCCAGATCGGCAGCCAGATCTGCGGCGCGCTCTCCGTCGCGCATAAGCACGAGATCATCCACCGCGACATCAAGCCGCAAAACATCATGGTTCTGCCCGATGGCAACATCAAGGTGATGGACTTTGGCATCGCCCGCGCCAAGAACAGCCACCTGACGCAGGACAACAACGTCCTCGGCACGGCGCACTACGTCTCCCCCGAGCAGACGCGCGGCCAGGAGCTCGGCCCCACCTCGGATATCTACTCGCTCGGCGTGGTGATGTACGAGTGCGCAACCGGCCGCGTGCCCTTTGACGGCGACGATGCCATCTCGGTGGCGTTGAAGCAGGTGAACGAGATTCCCGTCCCGCCCTCGCAGGTGAACCCGAGCGTCGACGCCGACCTCGAGCGCATCATCCTGAAGTGCATGGAGAAGGACCCTGCCATGCGCTTCCAGTCGGCCGACGAGCTGCGCCAGGTCCTCAACAACTACCTCGCGGGCCGCACCGTGGATGTGCCGGAGCCCACGCGCGTCATCGCGGGCGCGGCCGCAGTCCCCGGCGCCGGCGCGACCGAGACGCGCGTCATGAGCGACGCGACGCGCGCGATGGTGCGCCCGGCCGTGGAGGCGCAGCGCACGACGTCTACCCCGCGCCCCGGCAACCTCGGTAACACGGGCTCCTATACCCAGGAGGAGAAGAAGGGCGGCAAGGGCAAGATCGTCGCCGCGGTGATCGGCGCCATCGCGGTGATCGGCATCGCAGCCGCCATCGCCATGAGCATGCTCGGCGGGGGCAGCACCGCGACCGTCCCCAACGTGCTGGGCAAGACGCTCGACGAGGCGCGCGCCGAGATCGAGGCGGCGGGCTTTGAGGTGGGCGAGATCACCCCCGGCTATAGCGACGAGTTCGAAGAGAACGAGATTATGGGCCAAACGCCTTCGGGCGGCCTGCAGGAGGCAGAGGGCACCAAGATCGACCTCACGGTGTCGCGCGGCGAAGAGCCGGTGGAGAAGGTGAAGGTCCCCAATCTGGTGGGCAAGACCGCCGAGGAGGCGGAGCAGCTGCTGAAGGACGCCGGGCTCGTGGGCATCCCCACCGAGGAGGCCAACGATGCCGACGAGGGCACCGTCTTTGAGCAGACGCAGGAGGCAGGCACCGAGGTCGATGAGGGCACATCCATCTCGTACAAGGTCTCGACGGGCCCCGATACCGTGGCCGTTCCCGACCTGCGCGGCTACGACGAGGCGACGGCCAAGCAGATGCTCGACGACTTGGAGCTCTCCTACACGACCACAAGCAGCTATGACGACACGATGGGCGCCGGCAATGTCATCAGCTACAACCCGGGCGGCAACGTCGCACCGGGTACGACCATCGAACTCGTCATCTCGCTCGGGCCCCAGCCCACGCCTACGGGAACGGTCCCCGGCGTGACGGGGCAGACGGAATCGAGCGCCCGCAGCATGCTGGAGAACGCCGGCTTCCAGGTGCAGGTCGAGTACCAGACCAGCACGACGGTGGCTGAGGGCACCGTCATCAGCTACAGCCCCACCGGAACGCAGGACCTCGGAACCACCATCACCATCGTGGTCTCCGGCGGACCGGGCGCGAGCGCCGGGAACGAATAGCCCTCAAGGCTCACGCAGCGTCCCACACAAGACGGCTCGTTGGCGCTACTGCCGACGAGCCGTCTTTTTGTGGCCGCGGTGCTCGTCTCGGTAGGCGGCGGGCGTCGCCCCATACGCACCGCGGAACTTGCGGTAGAAAAACGTCAGGTTCTCGTATCCCACCTCGTGCGCAACCTCCTCAACGGGGCGGTCGGTATTGCGCAGAAGGCTTGCCGCATGGCCCAGGCGCTGCGCCTGCACCGCTTGCATAAACGTCATGCCCGTATGGCGCTTGAGCAGCACCGAGACGTAGTTGGGACTGATGGCGAAGTGCCGGGCGACGCCCTCCTGCGTGGCGTCGCGGTAGTGCTGCTCGATATAGCGCACGAGATCGAGCGCCGATACCGCGCCGCCCGCGGTGGCACGCTGCTGATAATCCGCCTCGTATACACCGATGAGCTCGGCAAAAAGCAGCTGCAGGAGGTTCATGATGATACGGTCGGCGTTGCTCGAGGGGTCAAAGTACTCGCACATGAGCTCCTGAAAATAGCGGCGTACGCGGCGGCTGCCCTCGGAATGAAAGCGCACGTATCGGTTGTGGTCCGCCTGATCGTTTAAGGCGTTGACCAAAAACTGCGAAAGGATACCGTCGTGGGCGAACGTGTCGAGCAGGTTCTCGCGCAAAAAGGAGCGGTCGAGCACGAGGCTCATCATGATGTCGCCCGCGCCGAGCTCCCCAATGGCATGGGGGCAGTTGGTGTCGAGCAGCAGCACCTGATTCTCCTGCAGAGTGAGGGCGCGGCCGTCGATCGTCTGCGGGCACGTGCCGGCGTATACATAGCTGATCTCGATGTGGCGATGGACATGCTCCGGCACGGGATTGAAACGCGAGTTGCGCCGGAGCGCAACACTTCCCGCCAGCGGCGGGGTATCCGGCACGACGAGCGCTCCGTCGTGCCGGGTCGACGCAGGCGCCGCCTCGTGCGACATCACGTACACCGGCCGACCTTCAAACGACGCCTGCCTATGAGTCGCCTCCCAGTCAAACGCTTCACCCCGCTGGTAGCGGCGCTCACTCGGCGACAACGTCGCCAGTCTGCGGTTGAGCTCAGCGATCTCCATAGGCGTCCCTCTCGTGCGGTCTTGCCCACCCCATCGCCCCCTGTCCCGTCCATCTTGCAGAGTGTGGGGATATGGTCAGTGTCTTTAGCATGATTCCGATATTAGCGCATTGCCCCGCACGGCATACCATAGTCTCACGATGCGATTGCTGGGCGTGTTTACACCCTCGAACCGTCCGCACGGTAAGCAACGCGATGGGTCCCGCCCATCAGAAAGGAGTGCCATGCCCACCCGCTCAGAAGCCGTTATGAACGGCACCTACGACAACCACCTCCTCCCCTTCCTCTGGATGAAGGGCGAGGACCGCGCCACCATCACCGCCTATCTGGAGAAGATCGCAGGCGCCGACATCCACGAGGTCTGCCTCGAGAGCCGGACCCATCCCGACTTCTGCGGTGACGGCTGGTGGCGCGACCTGCGCTTCGTCATCGACGAATGCAAGCGACTCGGCATGAAGATCTGGATCTTGGACGACGCGCACTTCCCCACGGGATACGCCAACGGCCAGGTGAAGGAGCATCCCGAGCGCGCCAAGGTGGTGCTCACGCACCGCACCTATGACGTCGCGGGGCCCGCGCGCGGCCTTTCCGTGCCCCTTAACGACCCTCTGGACCCCACCTCGCAGTTCGTGGGTATCGCAGGCCTCACCGACGACGGGCCCGTCGCCATCGATTACCGCGTGGTGCCCGCCCGCCCCATCGAGCGCGCCGAGGAGGATGCCTCCGCCGCAGCGGAGGCCGCGAGCGGCAACGCCACCGCACAGGGAATGAACGCTATGTTTGCCTCCCTCGCCCAGCTCAATAAGACCGCGCCCGCAGAGCTCGACCGCTTGGTCTTCGACGTGCCCGCCGGCATCACCAAGGTGTACGCCCTCTCCACGAGCAAGCGCACCGACTACAATCCCGACTACATCAACATGGTCGACAAGGAGTCGTGCGACACGCTTATCGAGGCCATCTACGAACCGCATTGGGAACATGTGGGCGACGAGTTTGGCAAGACGATCCTCGGCTTCTTCTCGGACGAGCCGGGCTTTGCCAACGAGAAGAGCGGCAAAGACGCCGACGGCGGCTCCGACAGCCTCATCGGCAAGGCGACGATGCCGCTCCCGTGGTCCGCTGAACTCGAGCGCCGTCTGCGCGCACGTCTCGATTGCGCCGATGACACCGCCTTCTGGGGTGCCCTCGCCCAGCTTTGGGACCGTGCTGAGACCGGCGCCCGGACCCGTCACGCCTACATGGACGTGGCGACCGAGCTCTACCGGGAGTGCTTCGACGAGAACATCGGCTCTTGGTGCCGCGCGCACGGGGTCATGCACATCGGCCATGTGATCGAGGATAAGGGCGCGCACGAGCGGCTGGGATCGGGCGCCGGCCACTTCTTCCGCGCCATCGGCGGACAGGACATGGCGGGCGTCGACATCGTCATCAACCAGCTCGTCCCGGGCGTGGACGACGGCTACCACAGCTACGGTCGCGGCCTGTGGGATATGGCGTTTTTCAACTACATGCTCCCCAAGATGGGCAGCTCGGCGGCGCACCTCGACCCCAAGAAGCAGGGGCGCTGCATGGCCGAGGTCTTTGGCGCCTTTGGATGGCACGAGGGCCTGCGTGAGATGAAGTGGATCGCCGACCACTTCCTCGTCCGCGGGGTCAATTACTTTGTGCCGCACGCGTTCTCGATGGATACGTTTCCCGACGGAGACTGCCCGCCGCACTTCTACGCCCATGGCAACAACCCGCAGTTCCGCCACTTTGGGCACCTGATGACCTACCTGAACCGTATGGCCACGCTGCTCTCGGGGGGTACGGCGCATCCGGTCGCCGCCGTGCTCTACGACGCCGACGCCGCATGGGCGGGGGACGCGCAACCGGCCCAGCGCGTATGCCGCGCGCTTACCCGCGCGCAGATCGATTTCGATATCGTGCCCGAGGAGGCGTTCGCCGATGCGGGGCGCTATGCGCTGGACGTCTGCCCTGATGGCCATGGTTTCTCGATCAACGGCCAGCGGTATCGCTGCCTGGTGATTCCGGCGCGCGCGTTTGTGGGCGCGGCAACGCTTGCGTTCTGCCAGCGCCTCGTCGCCGCGGGCGTGACAGTTGTCGCCGTGGACGAGCTGCCGTGCTGCACCTACGACGGCGACGGCGCGCGCGATACGGGCGCCGCGGCCATCGACCCTGCGGCATGGGAGGGCGCCAACGTGGTTGCACTCGACGCCCTGGCCGCCACCGTGCGCGATGCCCGCCTGGACGATGTGCGCAGCACCGCCGACGTGCCGTGGCTGCGCGTCTACCACTATACCGGCGCGGCCGCCACAGGCGAGGCGCCCGAGGAGTACTACTTCTGCGTAAACGAGCACCCGCGCACCGCACTTGCCACCGAGCTCTCGGTACGCGGCGCCGATGGCGAGCTCACGCCCCTTACCGGCGTGCGCCATGACGTGCTGAACGGTGGAAGCGTCGCGTTTGACGGCACGCTCGCGCTCGCCCCGTACGAGTCTTGCCTCATCGTCGCCGGCGCCACGGCGGATGTCTCCGCCGCAGACGCCGCCGCGCCCGGGGCAGCGCCCGACGCCCTCGGCATCGCGGGCCCCTGGCACGTCGCCCACGCGAGCGCCCGCGCTTACCCCGCCTTTGGCGCCGAGCAACAGCTCGCCGAGCTGGCAGACCTCGACCAGGAGGCCTTCCCCGGCCGCGTGGGCACGTTCCGTTACCGCACGACGTTCACCCTTGCCGCGGATCGCACCCAGATCACGCTTGATTTGGGCGACGTATACGAAACTGCCGAGGCGTGGGTCGATGGCGCCGCGCTCGGCGTGCGCATCGCACCGCCCTACACCTTTGCCGCAGGCGACCTTCCCGCCGGCGAGCACGAACTCGTGGTGGAGGTGATCAATACCGTCGACCACCAGATGTGCGATTACTTCTCGATGAGCGAGCCCACGGAGCCGACGGGCATCTTGGGTCCGGTGACCCTGCGCTAACCGCCGCCCCTGCAACCACCCCTTTGGCCAGGTATACGCAAACGCACGGTTTGTGTATACCTGGGCCCCCCGGGTATACACAAGCGTTTGGTTCACGTATACCTAAGCGATCTGGGTATACACAAACACCGGGCTTACGTATACCTGAGCGGCCTGGGTATACACAAGCGCTCGGTTCGTGTATACCTGAGCAGTCTGGGTATACACAAACGCCGGGCTTACGTATACCTAAGTGACTTGTGTATACCCAACTAAGGGGTTCTTTCTATATCGCAGTTCTATTTCCGCAGGTACAGAGCTTGCTTAATACAAATTGATGCCTGTGGGAGGTCGGCTAGGTATACACAACTTTCCCAAGTACACGCAAATCGGAAACTTGTGTATACCTTGGTCCCCAACCTACGTCCAGCCGAGGGGCGCGCGTGCGCTAGCGAATGAAATTCGTCTGCGCACGGTGCACGCGGCCCGGATAGGGGTGCCCGGCTGCCGCGCCATCTTTGATGCACGCGATGAGCCATGCCATATTGCGGCCCAGTTGACGCATGGTCGCGAGGCCCTCCGCGTCCTGGGCGGCCTCTTCCGGCGTGTTCCCATAGAGCTCGTTCCAGTAATACGAGCTCACAATCGGCATGCCCGTGATGGTGAAATACTTGTTGAGCTGATCGAATACCGCCGTCTCGCCGCCGCGCCTGCAGTTGACCACCGCAGCACCCACCTTACCGGACCAATCGACCGCACCGGTATAGAACAGCCGGTGCATGGCGCTCGTCACCTGGCCGGTCGCCGCCGCATAATGCGTCGGCGAACCAATGACGATGCCGTTGGCTTCCCGCGCTTTGGGAATGAGCTCGTTCACGACATCATCCACCACGCACCGGCCAATCTCGCGGCAGCGACCGCACGCCAAGCAGCCAGAAATCGGCTTCGCGCCGAGCCAGGCGATCTCCGCCTCGCACCCGCCCTCGGCAAGACCCTCGGCCACCGTCTCCAAAGCCAGATTAGTAACGCCCCGCTTGTGCGGGCTTCCGTTGATGAGCAGCGCCTTCATGCGATTCCCCTCTCGTGAGCGCCTGACTGTACGCACGCCTTTATACCCTATCGAACCGATAACAGGCGCGGCGGCGTCCTAAGGCAGATAGCCCCAGAGCGCCGCCGCGTCAGAACGCGAGACAGATTAGCGTGCAACGGAACGGGCCGGCGCGCTTGTCCTAGGCCTCCCTTACCACCGAAACGCCCCTGCGTGTCGCAAGATTGCTCATATCCAGCTCGATCCCCTCGGGCGCCATGACCGCAACCTCAATCCCGTCCGCCGTGCGGCGCCACCGCACCGCAACGCGTCCGTGGGGCGTCTGATACGAGCAGGATACGGCGTCGGTCGCCGACGAGAAGTAGGGGTCGATCACCACGCGGTTCGCCGCCACGGCGTCGTCCGCGATGCGGATGCCGCCCAACGTCTGCATGAACCACTGAGCGTAGCTCGTAAACATGGCATGGTTGAAGCTCGAGAGGCTCTCGGTAAACTGCTCGGCAAGCGCGCCGTTACCGCTCGCAAGCATATCGAGCAGGCTCGGGTGCTCGGTGCGGGTGAGCCATGCCTCCACCACGTCGTTATGCCCCGTTCGATCAAGCAGGTCGAAGGCGAGCATCGTGCCGAAAATGCCCGTGGTGAGGATGCCGCCGCGCGCCCGGAAATCTGCCACGAGCAGCTCTGCCTGCTGCGACGCGTCACCGAGCCCCAACGCCCCGGCAAAGGCGCAGGCGCTCTGCGTCCCGTCGCCAAACGATCCGTCCTCATGTGCGAAGCGCGCGCGGATCTCGCCGCGCAGGCGCTCCGCCGCCTCGGCAAAACGACTACCGTCACGACCCGCGCGCTCACCCGCCTCGGCAAGGCACGCGAGGTTCCAGAGCTGAGCGCACCAACCCAGAAACTCCTTGTCGGGGGTGCAGGTGCCAAAGCCCGCCGACTCATCGGTCAAGATGGAGCCGTGGTCGCCAAGGCAGTGCTCTGCGAGCTCCGCAGGATCGAATGAGAGCAGGTAGTTACCAAAGCGCGTGAGGCCCGGCCACTCGCGCTCGATAAGGTCGCGCCGCCCATAGTAGCGGTCCGCCTGCACGGCAAGGTGCGGATAGGCGAGCTGCCACAGAAGCGGCCCCTCGCGATAGGCCGGCCCATTGGACCCGATGCCCATGAACGGCGCCGTCTCGGGAAGGCCGCCGCGCTCGGTCTGGTCGCGTGCAAAGTCGGCGAGCGTGCGGTCGAGCAGGCCCTCCTCATCAAAAAGCAGGAGGTTGGAGTTCATAAGCGAGACCATGTCTCCGCCGTACCCAAAGCGCTCGCGCGAGCAATCCTCCCACACGTCGTGCACGTTATTGAGCTTCGTGCGGGCCGCGGCGCCCATCAGGCGGTCGAAGTCGGCGTTTCCGCACGAAATCTCGCCCGTGCGCGCTACATCAGTATGGACGTACACCGCCTCGATACGCGTAAGGGCGTTCTCTTCGAGCCCCTTGATGAGAACGTAACGGAACGAATGGTACGTAAAGGTGCTCGCGTAGGCGTTTTCACCCGCGCGGCAAAGAAGCACGTCGTGCTGGATAGCCGGGCTGGGCGCCCCCGGTCCGCCCGGGCACACGCCGCGCGGCGTGGCCTTACCCACCAAGCCGGCAACGTTGGAGTCGGTGCGGATGCGGTCGTTCTCGGCAATCTCGGCGTATACGAGCTCCACGCGGTCGCCCTCAGACGCCGTAAACGCCATGTCAACGATACCGGAGACCATCTCGCCAAAATCGACGAGCACACCCTCCGGCGTCGCGACCGTGCGCACCGGTGCCACCGACCCCGTGCGACGGATGGGGGGAACGGGCGCCGGCGCGAGCGCGCGGTCACAGCCCCGGCCGCGGACCGCAACCGGCCCCTCGTCCGCCTGCTCATAGGCCAGATCGCACACCTCGCCGAGGTACATGTTGTTGAAGAGCAGCATACCGCGACTCAGCCGCCAGCTATCGTCTGTGCGGACCAGTACCTCACCGTCGCGCGCAAGCACCGCGGCAACAGCCGGCGTGCCGACCTCGGCCAAGCGCTCGCGCAGATTATACTTACCAAAGAGCGTCAGGGGCGCCGGATTGTAAAAGCCGTTGCCGAGCTCGATCGCGAGCGTGTTGCCACCCTCGCGCACCAGCGCGGACACGTCAAAGACGTCGAAGTACACCGCCTTGTCATACCTCGTCCAATGGCCCAAGAGCTCGACCGGAAGCGCGCAGCCGTTGACCTTCACATGCGCCAGGCCGAGCACGGCGAGCGCGAGCTCAAAGGGGGCGCCGGCCAGCTCTTCGGCCTTGACCTCAAACGTGGTGCTCACCACATGCGTGCGCAGCGTCTCGTCGTCCGTCGCGTAATACCCGGCGTCATCTGCGCCGTAGTCATACGCAGGCCCACTCACCCAAGCGGCCGCACCAAGCTTCCCCGCCGCATCCCTCATGGCTTACCCTTTCTATTCAAAGGGGTGAGGAACCCTCCTGGGAACCCCACCCCGTCGATGCGATGTTCTCTTCCCGCGCGCATCGCGGGGGCTCAGGCAGCGCCGCTTACTTGGCAGCCTTCTTGGAGCCGAGATAGCAGCCGTCGTCGTGGTAGGTCGCGAGCGTAAAGACGAAGGCGGCGACCATAAGGACCGCGAGGATGGCGGCGTAGGCGTACATGCAGTAGGCGTCGTTGGTCGCAGGGTCAACGAAGCTCGGGAGGCTGAAGAAGCCCATGCCGCCGTTGATGAACTGCTTCACGCCAAAGATGCCGCAGAGCAGGCCGCCGATGGCCGAGAAGATGATGTTCTGCACGTAGATGAACTTCGTGGGGATCTGGATGCCGTAGAGCAGGGGCTCGCCTACACCGCAGAACTGAGAGACGAGACCGGGGATCGCGATGGCGCGACGGCGGGCGTCCTTGGTACGGATGGCAACCGCGAGGCACTGACCGAGCGCGACGAAACCGCCGATGCCGGAGCCCACGAGCGGGTCATAGCCGAGCTGCGCCATGTTGTTGAGCGAGATCGGCATCATGGCCCAGTGCAGGCCGAACATAACGAGGGTGGAGAAGCCGCCGCCGATGATGAGGCAGCAGAGCGGGCCGCCGATGGTCGGGATCGCGTAGACGGAGCTCACGATGAAGGTGATGAGGCTCGTCAGGAGCGATGCCACAGGGCCGATGATGAGGTACTGGACCACAACCATGACGGCGAACACGATGACCGGCGTCGCGAAGTTGCGGATGAGCTCCGGCAGGCTGCGACGCAGGGTGCGCTCGAGCTTGGAGGCGAAGTACGTCGTGATGATGATGGGGAACACGCTCATGGTATAGCCCGACAGCGGGTAGATGATGGGGATACCGAAGAACGTGGAGTAGTAGCTCATCTCAAACGCGCTGCCCGCGAAGAGCGTGCCGAGCGCCTCGCCCGACGAGGGCAGGGCGACGAGCGCCGGATAGAGGTATGCGGCGCCGAGCACCATGCCGGTCAGCTCGTTGCAGCGGAAGTGCTTGGAGGCCGTGTAACCGAGGATAATCGGCAAGAAGTAGAAGAATCCATCGCCCAGGCCGTAGAACAGCTGGTAGGCGCCGTCCGTAGTCGCCAAGAGACCGAGGGAGGCGCAGAACGCCACAAGGCCCTTGATCATACCGGCGGCCGCCATGGGCATAAGCACCGGGCCCATGACACCGGAGATGGTGCTCATAAGCGCCGCAAGCGGGCCCTTCTTCTCACCGCCGTCGGCAGCGGCGGCATCGTCCTCGTCGGCGTCGACCTCACCGAGACCCGGCACCTTGAACTCGCCGAGCAGCTCCTCGTACAGGTCATCGACCTTGGCGCCCACTACTACCTGATACTGACCGCCGGCCTGCATCACCTGGATGACGCCGTCGAGACCCTCGAGCACCTCCTCATCAGCCTTGCCCTCATCCTTCAGGCGAAAGCGCAGACGCGTGATGCAGTGCGTCAAACTCTCGACATTTGCGAGTCCGCCGACGTGTTCCAGAATGTCGGCAGCGAGATCATGGTACTTTCCAGCCATGTTCTCTCCCCTTCTCTTAGCACCTTTTCCTCTCACATGCCCCTTGGGTGCAAGAGACATGAGATTACCTTGTTGCTAACCGTATCTTATGTGACATACTCACTATATAGGTGCCATTTGACCTCATACAATGTCATTACTATACTTAGTGACTATCATTATCTTGTTCGCTCAAATAATGATAGTCATTGCATGAGGAAGGATAGTCTCATGAAGCCTGGGGACCTCGCACGCGCGCTCGACGATGTCATCTGTCGCGAGGAAAATCACACCTATGAGGAGATCGTCGAGCACCTTAACGAGAAATACGACCTGATCTCCCACCATGGCCGCGAGGTCTATCTCTTCACCAACGAGCGCAGCTTCGGTAACAAGAAGCACATCGCGTCGTTCCACATCGGCCCCTCCGGGGCCATACCCGAGCATATCTACCAGTATGTCCTGCTCACCTACTGCTACCGCGGCGTCTTCCCCATGACGCTCGACGGCACACCCGTAACCCTGCATGAGGGCGACTGCCTTATCGCCGACAGGCACTGCCCGCATGCCGTTGACGAGCTCGCACCCGGCAACCTCGCCGTCAATATCGTGCTAAACGACCGTTTCTTTGAGAAGCGGATGCTCGCCGACCTCAACCGCCTCGGCTCGAGCTTTGGCCTTGCGCTCGCGACGCACGGTGCGGACCACGCCGGATGGCGCGTTTACCACGCAACGGACGCGCTCAGCCGCTCCTGCATAGACCTCCTGCTCTGCGAGCATCTCGACGATCACGTGGGGTCAGACGATATCATCGACGACCTCTGCGCCGCCCTCATCACCCATCTCATCAGGTCGAACGAACCCGACATCGCCTCGCAGGAGAGTATCAAAAAAGATTCGGAGCTCGTGGGGCGCATACACGAATATGTGGCGCAGCACTACCGAGAGGGGCGCTTGAGCGCCCTTGCCGATGAACTCGGCTACGACACGTCCTACTTGAGCGCCTACATCAAACGCGAAACGGCGCGCACGTTCAAGCAACTCGTCAACGAGGAGCGCATGCGCCACGCGATCCGCATGCTCCGAAACTCCCAGGAGCCCATCTACAAAATCGCCCAGAACGTCGGGATTTCCAACCTCACGCAGTTCTATCGGCGTTTCCACGAGTATGCGGGGATGACCCCTCAGGAATATAGAACCTCCCCGCTGCGATAATGGTGCAAAGCGCATGCGGCATAGAGGAAGCGGCTTAATACCAAAGACCCCCGCCGGACGGCAGGGGTCTTAGTACTGGCTTGAGCAGAGCGGCGGCGCGTCGCTGTCACGACGGCTGCCCGGCTAGTCCAAAAACGCCTCGTTGAGCTTCACGCCGAAGTCACGGGCGATGGCGCGCAGGCTGTCGTCCTCGATGGTCTGCAGGATGGGCCGACCGGTCGAGAGCACCTTCACGTAAATCTCAGCGCTCTTCTCGATGGTGTGCGCGAGGCCAAACGTCGTGTCGAAATCCGGACCCGACGCGAAGAGGCCGTGCTGCGACCAGACCGCCGCCTGATAGGTCTCCATGAGGACGCTCGTCGCCTTGGCGATGTCGACCCCGCCGGGAACCATCCACGGCACCACGCCCACGCCCTCGGGGAAGACGACCGGGCACTCCGTGGCGCTCTGCCAAAGCGGGCGGGTGAAGTCGCGGTCCGTAAGCGGCAGCACATAGGTGAGCGCGATCACGTTGGTCGCGTGGCAGTGGTAGATCACGCGGTTGGCACCGTCGGTCACGCGCTTGCGCACGCTGTGGTTCATAAAGTGGGTCGGAAACTCGCTCGTGGGCACGGCGCCGTCCTCGAGGCCCCACACGATGCGCCAGGCGCTGCCCGCCTCGTTGATCTCGACGATGCCGATATTCTTCGCGGGTGCGAGCGGGACGTTGCGGAAATACTTGCCCGAGCCGGTGGTGATGAAGTATTCACCGGCGAGGTTCTCGCAGGTGACGCCCATCTCGTGCCACTCGCGGGGCTCCTCGGTAAACGCCGGGCGCGCCGCCTCGACATCGCCCTCGGTCATACGGTAGGTGAGGTTGCCGCCGTTGCGCTCGTGCCAGCCCTGCAGCCAGCCGTCCTCGCACATGCGGATAAAGCCCTCAAGCGCCGGCGTCTTCAGAATGTCCGTCATGGTTGTTCCTCTCTTCTGGTCTCTTGTCTATAGGGATGGATGGGACCCGCTCCCCTGATGACTTTTGGTGATGACTTTTGGGACGGGGTCGTTTTGAGGAAAATGACCTGTAACGACCCCGTCCCCAAATGACCCAAATGAACTATTACCGGCAGACGACCTCGACGGGCACGTCCAGAATCTTCGCGACCTTGAGAATCGTATCCGTATGGCTGCCGAGAGCCGCCGCCATGTGGTGCGTGGGGCCGGTCTCGTTCCAGCGGTTCATAAACGCACGCGCGCCGATCGAGAACTTCATGCGCATGTTGGTGTCACCGAACGTGAAGATCGGGCCCTCGACGTTCTCTCCCTCTGCCACCACAAATTTAAAATGACCGTCGCCGTCCTGCGTGATACCGAGGAACGTCACCGTACCGAGCCCCGGATAGAATTGCGTGAGGTAACCGCCGCCGGTCTTGCCGTGAAACACCGGCACCACCTTGAGGGTGGGCTTGCGCGCGGTGGAGATCGCCGCATCGCCGGAACCCGAATGCCCGATGATGACGATGTCCTCGGGGAAATCGATGGAATACATCTCCGAGAGCTGCCCCGTGCCGGCGATGGTCTTCAAGATGCTCATGGCAACGGCGACCTTCATGTCGCCCTCGACCGCACAGGCCGTCCCCTGCTTGATGAGCATCGAGAACGCGGGGATGAGCATGGAGTCCAGGACGCCGGCCTGTCCCTGCGCAAAGCCGTCGTAATGGCTTGCCACCAGACCGATCTCCTCGTCTTTGACCCACCGCTCGAACGCGAGCACGTAGCGCGCCATCTCCTGGATGGGCTCGTCTGAGACGCTGGCGCCGCCCTCGACATCAAAGGTGTTCAAGATATCGGCCGCTTTGGCGTCGATGGCAGCCTGGTCGTTCACGTCGTCGGCGATGGCCCACATCTTCTCCCAGTCGAACTGCTTGGTGTAGAGTCCGAGACGGTTGTAGAGGTTGGTCTCGTCGATGTAGAGGTCCATCATACCCGGGTAGGGACGCCCAATCTGGGCGATGTTGGTGCGGCGCAGACGGCGGCGCACCTGCGCGGCGCGGCACCATGCGTCGATCTCGCGCGCGACCTCCGGGTCGCCGCCCTCGACCACGCCGGTGATGACGGCATGGCGCTTGCCCGCCCGGTTGAGGTCCGCCACAACCTCGCCCGGGGCGCCGCACGCGTAGAGGTCGCCCAGCCAGGTGGGGATATCGGTCGCGGCGTAGTCGGGCTGCGCCCTCTTCTGCACGTTCACCACCAC
The DNA here is from genome assembly GCA_018715125.1 of Candidatus Coprousia avicola. GTDB lineage: Bacteria > Actinomycetota > Coriobacteriia > Coriobacteriales > Coriobacteriaceae > Coprousia > Coprousia avicola. The sequence continues at coordinate 79,404 of DVMF01000041.1, forward strand.
CACGGGCACGTTGAGGTCGCGCACCGCGGGCAGAACGTTGTAGGACGTGGCATAGGTGAGCATCTGAAGGATGACGAGGTCGACGTCGGCGGCGCGGAACATATCGCCCGCCTCCTGGGCCTGCTCCTTGGTGGTCACCATGCCGCCGTCGATAAGGTCGACCGTCGTCGGCAGCGTTGCCTTGAACGCGGCGTACTGCTGCTCGAAATTGGGGACGAGCTCGGGAAACTGCGGCAGGTACGCGCCGAGCGCGATGGAGAACACACCGATCTTGGCGCGGGTCTCCACCAGCGGCGCGAGGGGTGCTGCTGCGCTGTGCGGGGTTGCGGACATCGTTTTCCTCATTTCTGGTCGTCAGGTTGCTGGTCCGGGCGCGTTACCGCGCGGGCTCGATACGGCGCACGTCGAAGCTGCGCGCCACGCAGGCGCGCGCCTCAGAGAGGTCGGCGAACTCGCCGGCGGCGATCATCTGCGCCATTAGGTTGCCGAGGGCGGTGCCCTCGGTGGGCCCGGCAAAGACGGGGATGCCGCAGGCGTTGGCGGTCGCCTGGTTCATATAGCGGTTCTGGCTGCCGCCGCCCACGATGTTGATACAGGTGCGCGGCGTGCCCGTGAGCTCGCCGAGCTCGATGACGGTACGGGCGTAGTCGGCCGCCAGCGCATCGTAGATGCAGCGCACGAGCTCACCCGGCGTCTCCGGCACGGGCCCACCCGCCTCGCGACATGCGGCGCGAACCTCCTCGACCATCGATGCCGGCGCGAGGAAGCGGTCGGCGTCCACGTCGAGCACGGGGAAGTCGCCACGCGCGGCGAAGGCCTCGTCGATAAGCGTATCGAAGCTCGGCAGCTTGCCGTCGTCACGCGGCCCGAGCTCGCGGCGGACGCTCTGCACCATCCACATACCCATGATGTTCTTGAGGTAACGGTAGGTACCGTACGCGCCGCCCTCGTTGGTGAAGTTGGCCTGCGCGCTCGCTGCGCCCGTCAGGGGCTCGGTGTTCTCGCAGCCGAGCAGGCTCCACGTGCCGCTGGAGAGATAGGCGGCGGCAGGGTCGGACGCGGGCACGGCAAGCCACGCCGAACCGGTATCGTGCGTCGCAGGGAGCACGACCCGGCAATCGAAGCCCACGCGCTCGCGTATGGCGGGCGCGAGGCGACCGAGCTCATGCCCCGGCTCGCTGATGGGCGGGAAGATTGCGCGCGGCAGGCCCAGGCGCGCGATGAGCTCGTCATCCCACGTGCGCGTGCGCGCGTCCACGAGCGCCGTCGTCGAAGCGTTGGTGTACTCGTTGGCGACCTCGCCCGTCAGGACGTAACCCAGGTAGTCGGGAACCATGAGGAACGTCTTGGCGCGCTCGAGCTCCTCGGGGTGCTCGTGCTTGTGCGCCACGAGCTGATAGGCGGTGTTGAAGCGCTGGAACTGGATGCCCGTGCGCTCGTAATGCTCCGCGAATGTGACGGTGCCCGTGCGCTCGAGCTCTTCGCGGATGCCCTCCGTGCGCCCGTCACGATAGGCGACCGCATCGCCGATGCGCTTGCCCTCCTCGTCGAGCAGCACATAGTCGACCGCCCACGTGTCGATGCCCACCGTGTCGGGCGTCAGGCCCTGCTCGTGCGCAGCGGCGAGCCCCTGGATCACGTTCTCGGCGAGCGCATCGATATCCCAGCAGAGATGCCCGTTCTTCTCGACGAGCGTGTTGTCGAAGCGGTATACCTCGGTCAGCCGGATCTTGCCGTCTACCACCTCGCCCACGATATGACGCCCGCTTGAGGCGCCGATGTCAACTGCTACGTGACGCATTCCCATACCGCCCTCCTCTATGCGCCCCCCCAGACACCGGCTGCCGATACTCACGCACCGCCTGCCAGCCCGCCATCCACTCCGGAGCGCAACCTTGTATGCTTGCAGTATATTTTTGGAGAAGAATACGCTCCATACTCATTATTCGCTTTGTCGCTTCGAGATATCGCACACAGGGGGTAGTCATGCTGACCTATAAGCTCGACGTGGAGGAACGCAGCACGTGGATCCGCACCACCCCCGGAGAGCACGAGCTCGCCCAGCCTTTCTGGGCGACGGAGGAAGGGGCGTTCTACGCCCATCGCGAGTTTTTTACCGAGCGCACCGAAAAGGACAGCTACGAGCTCTTTTACACCTTCGATGGCGAGGGCACGCTCGAGCAGAACGGCCGCACCGTCACGCTGCGCCCCGGCTCCGCCCTGCTGATCGACTGCCGCACCCCGCAGCGCTACCGCACGCGCGCAGGCGCCGAGCGCTGGTACCATCTGTGGGCGCACATCGACGGCCCCGGCGTCGCCGCCATGGCCGCCACGCTCGACGTGGGCACGCCGCGCCCTGTCGATCTGGCCGAGCCCGTCGCCCGACGCCAGTTTGCCGCCATCGCCACCAACTTGGAGCTGCCCGGCATCCTCCCCGCCACCGTGGTGGGCCTTGCCATCCACACGCTGCTCGCCGAGATGGTGGGCGCCGCGCAGGCGGGCTCCGAGTCCGCTCTCGGCGACGAGGCCGTGCGGCGCGCCTGCGAGCTCATCGAGCGCGCCTACGCCGAGCCCCTCACGCTCGACGACCTCGCGCGCACGGCGCAAGTGAGCAAATCCTACCTGCTCAAGCTCTTCCGCCAGAACCTCGGCACCACGCCCTACGATCATCTGCTGCGCTATCGCATCACCCGCGCCAAGGAGCTTCTGGCCGAGACGGACTACAAGGTGGGCAAGATTGCGTCGCTGGTGGGCTTTAACAGCGAGAGCAACTTCTCGTACCGCTTCTCGCAGATGGTGGGGCAAAGCCCCCGCGCCTATCGCGAGAGCTGCCCTGTTGCCCTGACCGCCCGCTAGCCGCCGCAGAAATCCCCACCCGCGGTGCGCGGCACCGCCCTCCTTACTGGCGGCCCGCATCGCGCGCCTCGCCCTCGATCAGCTCCTCAAAGCCCTTGAGCGCTGCAAACGGTATGAACAGCCGTCCGCGCCCGCTGTCCGCGCACGGGCGACGCGGGCCGTCCCGCTCGATGCGCTTGCGTATATCCCGCAGAACGGCCGTGCGCCGCGCCCGCTCATCAGCCGGCAAGCCCGACCAGGCATCCGCCCCCGGAAGCGCGGAGAGAAGCTCTGCGCGGCGGCGCGCATCCCCGCGCCCCTCACGCACGATGTCCCCCAATCTGACGGTTCCGCTCGCGCGCGTTGGCCTCGGGCCGCAGACTCGTACCCCGCAGCAGGGCATTCGGGCCAAAGCGGCGGCGCACCCGCACCGCCGCGCGCGCCACCTCCTCATCGCGCGCGAAGGCCTGAGCATCCCCAAACAGCGAGAGCTGGCCCGTACCCGCCGGCACGACCTCGCCGAGCGCGATGCACACGCGCCGGATCTGCGCCCGACGGCTCACCGTCCCGTCGTAGAGCGCCAACAGCACGCGCGCGATCTCGCGCTCGGAGGCCGTCGGCTGCCGCAGGCGGCGCTCGCCGCCCCCGTGCAGCACTGCCACCCCTTCTACCATAAGGTCCTCCGGCCGGGCGAGCATGCCGCGGGAGTATCCGACGTACAGCCCCACCGACCCGCAGGCACACCCCTTCTCCGCCAGGTCGAGAGCGCTGCCGAACACCATCTCACGCACGATGGTGCGCGCCTCGTCAAACGAATAATCGCGCATCAGCACCTGCCCGTTGGAGAGCGACCGCGCCTGGGGCACGTAGCCCCGTATATCAGCGATGGTGGCCGGCTCGAGCCCCCATGCATGATCGATAAGGGGCTCGGCGTTTTTACCAAACAGGCGCCTGAGCACAGCCGGGTCCTCGGCGCAGATGCCCGCCAAGTCGTAGACGCGCCTCTCCGCAAGCCGTCGCGCAATGCCGTGACCGATGCCCCAGATATCGGTCAGGGGGTGATGGAACCAGATGTCGCGCATAAATGTCGCCTCATCGAGCATCCCGATGCCGTCGTCGGCATGCTTGGCGCATATGTCGAGCGCCACCTTGCAGAGAAACAGGTTGGGGCCGATGCCCGCCGTCGCCGCAATGCCCGTCTGATCCCGCACCGCCCCCATGAGCGTGCGCGCGAAGGCACGGGCGCCAAGCTGGTAGCGCCCCAAATAGGGCGTGGCATCGATGAAGCACTCGTCCACGCTGTAGACATGGATATCCTCCTGTGCCACGAAACGCAGGTATATGCGGTAGATTTCCGCCGACACCTCCATATAGCGGCGCATGCGCGGCACCGCCGTCAGGTAGGGCAGCCCCACGGGAATCTCGCGCACACGGCAGCGGTTGCGGACCCCCTTGGCCTTGAGCGCCGGGGTGATGGCGAGGCAGATGGTGTTGGCGCTGCGCTCGGGATCGGCCACCACCAGATCGGTCGAGAAGGGATCGAGCCCCCGGTCCGTGCACTCCACACTGGCATAAAAACTCTTGAGGTCGATGCAGAGATAGGTCCGCATCGCGCCTTGCGCGCGCCCACCGCTGGCTACCCGCCCTTTTAGGGTGCTCGCACCCTGCCCGCCGTTCTCCATACGTCCCCCGCTCTACCGTAGTAAGAACATGTGTTCCGTACTGTTGTTCTATCATCGCGTGCGGACATAGAAAGTGTCCGGCCCCGCTTCGCCATGCGGATTTCACGTCATGTTCGATTGCCAGACAAGAACGGATGTTCGATACTGATAGACATGGAGTACCGGACACTGACAGATGGGACGCGGGTGCGCGTGCACCGCGTGGACGTAGATGTCGTGGCGCATTTTGGGCGCGACGGCACCCTGCTCCCCGTGTGCGTGCAGTGGATCGACGGGCGCTCGTTCACGATTGACGAGGTACTCGACACCATGCCCTTCGGCACGCCGCTCCGCGGGCGCGAGACGGCGCGCTACCGCGTGCGCTTCGGCCGGCACGAGACGGACCTGTACCTCGAGCGGCGCCTCCCCCGCCCCGAGGTCGCCGAACCCGAGCGTCTCATCTGGTGGGTCTACGCGACCGATGTGACCAAGCAGGGCAGCGCCCCCAAACGGCGCGCGCAGACCGCCGCCGGCGCCTGACAGGGGGCGTCGTCCACGCAAAAAAGCAGGCTGGGAAGCAACGCCCCCAGCCTGCCGACACGTCATGGTGCCCCAGATTGGATTCGAACCAACGACACCCGCTTTAGGAGAGCGGTGCTCTATCCCCTGAGCTACTGAGGCATATGCAACGGTTCATTGTAGCAGAAGTGGGCGCCGGCACACCTACCGCGCCCCTTCTCCACGCCGACGCGCCCCCTCCAAAGCGGGGCACGCGCCAAAAAGCTAGAGGGTCATGTTGGGATCGGCATCGACGGAGAAATCGGAGAAATCGCCCTCAGCGAACTTGCGACGCGCCACCTCGGCGATCATCGCCGCGTTGTCCGTGCAGGCGTTTCGCGGGGGCAGCGTCACGCGGACACCGCGCCGGCCGAGTTTGTCGACGAGCATCTGGCGCAAGTGCGGGTTGGCCGCCACGCCGCCGCCGAGGCAGTATTCGCGCGCGCCCGTCTGCTTGAGCGCATCCCATGCCTTCTTGAACTGCACGTCGAAGACGGCCGCTTCGAACGATGCCGCGAGATCGGGCAAGTGGATGGTGCGCCCCGCCGCCGTCTCCTGCTCGATGTAGGTCACGACCGCGGTCTTGAGGCCCGAGAGCGAAAAGCGGTAATCATGGCTGTGCATCATGGCACGCGGGAACGCGATGGCCTGAGGGTCCCCCTCTTCGGCCAGGCGCGAGATGACAGGACCGCCCGGGTAGCCGAGACCGAGTGCCTTGGCCACCTTGTCAAACGCCTCGCCGACCGCATCATCGAGCGTCTCCCCCAACACCTCGTAGTCGCCCCAGGCGCGCACGTGGACGAGCATGGTGTGCCCGCCCGAAACAAGCGTGAAGATGAAGGGCGGCTTGAGGTCGGGCTGGGCGAGCAGGTTGGCAAACAGATGCCCCTCGAGGTGATTGACCGTGATGAGCGGCTTTGCGGCACCGTATGCGAGGCCCTTGGCAAACGCCACGCCCACCACCAGCGCGCCGACGAGCCCCGGACCCTGCGTGACACCCACGGCCGCAAGCTCGGCAGGCGCGAGCGCGCCGCCCGTCAGGCCCAAGGTGGCCGCCGCCTCCTCGAGCGCCTCATCGACCACGCCCACGATGACCTCGACGTGCTTGCGCGAGGCGATCTCGGGCACCACGCCGCCGAAGCGCGCATGGAAGTCGATCTGCGTCGAGACCTTGTTGGCAAGAAGGCGCCCCTCAGCGTCGATGATGGCGGCCGCGGTCTCGTCGCACGAGCTCTCGATAGCGAGAATGGGCTTGCAGCGCGCAAGCTCCGCCTGCTCGTCGGGCGTGCGGGCGGGCGCCGGCTGCGGCCAAGCGCGGCGCACGGCGGCCGTCGGCTCCGGCGATGCGGCGTCAACGGGCAGCACGAGCGGCAGCGGTGCCGTCATGACCACGGCGTCCGCCCCCGGTCCGTAATAGTTGCGCCGCACGCCCGCCTCAGTGAAGCCGAGCGCGGCGTAGAGCCGGCGAGCGGGCTCGTTGCCCGCCTCGACCTCAAGCGACGCCGTCGTGCAACCGAGCATCTGCGCATCGTAGCTCACTTGGGCGAGAAGCCGTCGGGCGATTCCCGCGCGACGGCGCGCGGGCGCGACCGCCACATCGAGAATCTGCACGTCGCGATCGACGATCATGCCGCCGGCGATACCGATGAGCTCGCCGTCATCATGGGCGACCCACCAGCTGCGCGGCACCGCGGCCGCCGGCGAGAGCTCCTCTAGAAACTGAGCGGCCGTCCAAGGCGTATGCGCCGCCCCCGCAAAGCACGCGGCCTCGAGTGCCGCCGCCGCCTCCGCGTCGGCCGCCCCGAGGGGGCGGTACTGCAAATGACGCCCCGCAAGCTCATCTGCCACGCCCGTCGCCTGCGCCGACGGGCTCTCGGCAAGCCCCAGGCGCTTGCGCTCGTTTTCCTCGGCATCCGAGAGACGCGTGTAAATGGGCAGCACGAGCGCCGGGTCACCATCGCCGAGCGCCGCGGGGCCGCCCGCCGCCGCAGCCGCGCGCACGATGCCCTCACCCGTCGGCCACCAGAGGTCGCGCTCGAGGGCATGCTCCATCAGGCCCGCCTCGTGGAACAGCTTGCCATAGCGCACGAGGCCGTCCCCCGTGAGCTGGAGCTCCTCGGCATCGGGGCGCGCCGCCCAGACGGCCGCGGCATCAGCCGCCTTGACCACCTGCTCGCGCTCGAACAGACGCGTGACGCCGGCATCCTCGATGCGGTACAGCGCCGGATACACCTCGCCGCGCATGGCATCTGCCGCAACGGCCACCAGACCGCGCGCCCCCGCGCACCACGCGCGCCACGCCGTCGCATCCAACGTCGAGACGCCCGCCAGCGGAACCATCGCCCCGCGCGCCAAGCCCTTGGCGGTCGAGATGCCGATGCGCACGCCGGTAAACGACCCCGGGCCGCGACCCACCAGCACGGCATCGATATCCCCCAGCGCCAGCCCCGCCGCGGCGAGAGCGGCATCCAGCGACCCGATGAGCTCGACATTCGCATGGCGCCGGCATAGATGGTCGCCCGAGGCGAGCACGCGCACCGCCGGCACCGCGGCGCCGGTCCCGTCCAACTCCGCCACGCATACCGCCAGCATGTCCGTCGACGTGTCGATTGCCGCCACGCGCATCCGTTTGCTCATCACCATGTATCGACTCTTTCCTGCCTGTCAGCTTGTCGCGCGAACCACGGCATCATCGATGGATGCCGCTAGCGCCTCCGCTCGCGCGCCGTGGGGTTCAAGCGCGATAGTGCGCGCCTCCGGCTTGTCCGGCACGCGCGAGATCACGACGCCAAGATAGGCGTCGGTAAGCTCGTCCTGAAACTGCTCGCCCCACTCGAGCAGGCAAACCCCCTCGTACCCAAGCACGTCATAGATGCCCGTGTCCTCCAGCTCATAGGCGTGCTCCAAGCGGTACAGGTCAAAGTGAAACAGGGGGATCCGCCCGCCGTCGTGCACCGCCATCAGGGCAAACGTGGGGCTCGTCACCGGATGCCCGTCGCCGAGCCCCCGAGCCACGCCCTTGGTGAGATGGGTCTTGCCCACCCCGAGGCCGCCGGTAAGCACCGCGACGTCGCCCTCGGCAAAGCAGGGCGCCATGAGCTCGCCCAGCCGCTCCGTATCGGCCGCGGCGCCACTCTGATAGACGCCCGCCGCCGAGCGCACGAGCGCCATGTCACTCACCAACCCGGGGCAGATGCTCTGCAGGGGCGTCACCGGCCGATTCCGCCACGGCGGGAGCCGTGCCCGCAGGATGGCGCATCAGATAGTCGCCGAGCATGCGGAAGTCCGCCTCAAGGAGCTCTTGCCACTTGGGGTTGCGGAGCGCCGCCGCGGGGTGGAACGTGGGCATGACCACGAAGCGCCCCATCTGGTGGAAGCGTCCGCGCAACCGCGTGATGCCGATCTCGGTCTTGAGCACGAAATGCGTTGCCGGGTTGCCGAGCGTCACGATGATATCCGGCCAGATGCTGCGAATCTGCTCGCGCAGAAACGGCGAGCAGGCGAGCACCTCGTCGGGCTTGGGATCGCGGTTTCCCGGAGGACGGCACTTCAGCACGTTCGCGATATAGATATCCTCGCGGCGCAGGCCCGCGAGCGCGAGTATGCCGTTGAGGTTCTCGCCTGCCCGGCCCACAAACGGCTCTCCCTGGAGATCTTCGTTCCGCCCGGGCGCCTCCCCCACAAACAGCACCCGCGCGTGCGGGTTGCCCACGCCAAACACGATATTCGTGCGCGTTTGGCAGAGCTCGCAAAGACGGCAGTCGCCCAAAACCGCTCGGATCTCGTCAAGCGACACCTCGCGCGGCCCCTGATGCTCGTGACCGGGAATATGCATGACGCCCATGCGTCCTCCTCTCGCCGCCGCGCGGCGCTACACGTACACCTTCTCGAGCCGCATCCCAAAGCCGCAGGCAACCTCGTAGTTGATCGTCCCACGGAGCGCGGCCATCTCATCCATGGTGATCTCGGCGTCGCCGTCCCGGCCGATGATGGTCATGAGGTCGCCGTGCTCGGCCTCGGGCTGCGGATGCGCCGGGTTCTGCTGAATGGCGACCATGCACTGGTCCATGCAGATGTTGCCCACCTGGCGCTGACGGCGTCCGCGGTAGAGCACCTCCATGCGATTGGAGAGCGTGCGGGCGAGACCGTCGGCATAGCCGATGGGCAGGGTGCAGATCTGAACCGTCGTGCGCGGCACACGGTAGGTAAAGCCGTATCCCACGCCCTCGCCCATCGCAGGATGCGTCGTGCGCGTCACGCGCGCCCGCACGCTCATGACGGGTGCGAGCTCGATGCGGCCGCGCGCGCTCTCGCAGGGCGCGAGTCCGTAGAGGCCGATGCCCACGCGCACCATATCATAGTGAGATGCCGGGTCGAAGATGGTTGCCGGGGTGTTGTCGCAGTGCACGGTACCGCATGCGAGCCCCGCGTCCTTAAGGGCGCCGACGGCCTCGTCGAAACGCTTGCGCTGCAACTGGTAATCCCAGCCGTCCGGATCATCGGCCGTGGCGAAATGAGTGAATACGCCGTCGCAGGCGAGCCCGCGATGGAAATCGATGCTCCGACGGAACTCCACCGCCTCCGTACAGGGCACGCCGATGCGGTTCATGCCCGTTTCGATAGCGAGATGGTACCGCCCGACGGTACCCGCCTGCACGGCGCACTCACCATAGGCGAGGGCGAACTCCACCGTATAGACCGTGGGCATGATGGCATGCGAGAGCAGCGCCGGAATCGCCTCGATCGGCGGCTCGGCCAACACGAGAATTGGCTGCGTGATACCCGCCTCGCGCAGCTTGATTCCCTCCAGCACCGTGGCGACGGCGAACATGTCCGCTCCCGCCTGTGCCATAATCTGGCAGCATTCCGCTGCCCCATGGCCATAGGCGTCGGCCTTAACCACGCAGCACAGACGCTCGCGCCCGCGCAGCAGCCGCCGAAAGGCGCGCACGTTTTTACGGAGCGCCCCGCGATCGACCTCGACCCACGCCCAGCGCGTCTCAGGCTCCCTACACAGCGCCATGTCCCCTACGCCTCCTTGGCTGACGAGGCGACCTCGTTCTCAAGACCGCCGATCACCTCTTCTGTCATGAGGCGCATGGCGTCCCCGATGCAGTCAATGAGGTCGGTTGCGATCAGGCTTTTCTCACCAAAACGCTCGGCCGCGGCAAAGCCCGTGTAGGAGTGAAGGGCCACCGCATAGGATGCGAGCAGCTCCCACGCCTCGATACGGTCGCGGTTGAGCGCGGTGGCACCGGCGATGATACCCGCCAGCACATCGCCCGAGCCGGCCGTGGCGAGCGATGCCGGCCCCGAGAGCGGGAGGAGCACCTTCTCGACGCCGACAACGGCTGTCGTCGGGCCCTTCGCTACCACAATGAGGTTGTCCGACCCAACGCCCCACACGATACGCTGCGCCGCGTCCATCGCCTCCGCCAGATTCCCGACCGCGTCCTCGTGCACGAGGCGGGCGAGCTCACCGTAATGCGGGGTCATGATAAGGGGCGCCTCGCGGCGGTATAGCTCCGGCGTGGCGTCGATGCCGTCGATGGCAACGGCAGCCAGGCAGTTCAGGGCATCGGCGTCGAGCACCAATGGCACATCGAGCGCCAAGAGGCTCGTCACCACGCCCATGGCGCCTGCCGACGTAGTCATACCCGGACCGCAGAGCACGCAACCGTACCGGGAGGCGAGCTCGCTTACCTGCATCGGCGCCGCAGCGCCAAAGGCCCCGCGAGAGTCGGCGGGCATGGCGAAGACCGGCACCGAGGGCAGCGCCAAGCGAATGAGGTTCGCGCACGGCTCGGGAGCGGCCACGGCCACATAGCCCGCACCGGCGCGCGCAGCCGCTTTGGCGGCCATAATGGCAGCTCCGGGGTACTGCGCCGAGCCGGCGACCACAAGCACCGAGCCCCTCGTGTACTTGTTGATATCCGAGGGGAGCGGCTCCAGATAGTCGATGAGATCGTCAGCGTCGACATGCTCCGCCGCATGAGAAACGTCTCCGATGACCTCGTCGAGCTTCTCGTAGAGCTCGCCGCACACCACCTCGCCCGCAAAATCTGGACCAGAGGCGCTGAACAGGCCGATTTTTGGTGCAAACATCGTGGCGGTCACATCGGCGCGCACGCAGGTACCAGCCACCGCGCCCGTCTGCGCATCAAGGCCCGAGGGCACGTCCACCGAAACGACCGTTGCCCCCGCCTCGTTGAGAGCGTCGATCCAAATATTGAAGGGCGGACGCAGCGCTCCGTGAAACCCGGTGCCCAAGATCGCATCGAGAACGACATCGGCCTTGAGAATCAACTCAGAGAGCTCATCTCGCGAGGGACCGACGTACACGGTGACGTCTCGGCCTGCCGTGCGCCGCGCAACGTGGCGCGCAAGTGTCGCCGGAATCTCATCGGGCTCAACGGGAGACACCACATCGACGGCAATCCCCTTCTGAGAAAGGATATCGGCCGCAACCCAACCGTCTCCCCCGTTATTGCCGAACCCCGCAAGGACCAGCACATGCTTGGGGGAGAGCCGCTCGACCTGTGCGGCGGCGAACTCGCCCGCAAGCTCCATGAGCTCGGCTTTAGAGGTTCCCTGCTTCTCGATGATATCTTCTAGCTCGCGAACTTCATCACAGCTGAGAATCGGCTTCATCGGCTTCCTCCAGATCCCCCGCGGGCGCAACATCACCCGTCACTTCGTCTGCCTCAGTGAGTACATCAAGCGTTTCAAGCTGTCCAGTCTGCAAACGTTCTAGCTCATCCAAAACAGAACGCGCTTCTTTAAAGGAGCGCGCGAGCTGAGCGCGCTCGTCATCACCGCGACGCTTTGGGACGGGCCGAGCGTCCTCGGTGATCGTCATGGCATTCGCGACAGCGAGCCCTGCCGTGTGCGAGAGCGATAGGGCGATCTCGACGATACCAAGCTCTTCCGCAACCTCCCGCGCGCGCCCGGAAAGAACCGCAAGGGGACGGCCCTGGGCGTCGCGAGTGACTGACACGTCAGCCAAGCCAATGCCCTGAGAAAACCCTGTGCCGAGAGCCTTGAGAACCGCCTCGCGCGCAGCAAAGCGCGCAGCATAATGAACCGCAGGCCGAGAGCTGGCCTCACAGTACGTCCGCTCTTCCTCCGTGAAGACGCGTCGCACAAACGAGGGCGTCTTTTGTATAACGCGCTCCATGCGTGCGATCTCAACGATATCGACTCCGATACCCGCCTGTGCCATACGACCGTCCTCCCCTCTGAAGCGCAACCACAAACTACCAACGATAGTGTAGCTGCAAAGCGCCCCCCGCGGGGCCGGCTCCCCGGGAACCACACGGCCCCGGTATACGCGAAAGGGGCCCCGGAGGGCCCCTCTTCAGCGCTTCTGTCGGACGGCCCGGTGCCGTCCACCGGTCAGCGGCGCCCTGCTCTCCCACGGGCTAGCC
>DVMF01000042.1 GCA_018715125.1 Candidatus Coprousia avicola
CCAAGAGGCGCGGTGGCCGCCGCTGACGCTCGGGCGCCCCGGCGCCGCCAACCCGCCCGGCTCGTTCTATGCAGTTGCCGTGTCGGGTGGGGTTAGGTTCGCGTTTGGTATACAATGGGCCCGTTATCCGCCTTGACGAAAGGTTTCTATCCATGTCGAGTCTTCTTTCCGAGCTGCTCACGCCCGAGCTCATGATGGCCATCTATCTCTTCATCGCCTTCATCGTGGCGCTCTACGTGCTCTCCGTCGTGTACGTGTTCGTCGATGCGCGCCGCCGCGGCATCCAGGCGTTCTGGGCGTGGGGCATCGTTTCGCTCATCCCCTTCATCGGCCTCATCGCCTACCTCGCGCTGCGTCCGCACAGCTATCTCGCCGACCGTGAGGAGCAGGAGCTCGACATGGCGCTCCGCGAGCGCCAGCTCTCGCACTACGGCACCTGCCCCAACTGCGGCACGCCCATCGAGCGCGACTTCGTGGTCTGCCCGGTATGCAACACGCAGGTCCGCAACGTCTGCCCGTCGTGCCATCGCCCGCTCGATGCGCACTGGAAGGTCTGCCCCTACTGCCGTACGCACATCCAGTAGGACGGCCGCGCGAATCAGAAAGGTCTCGTCCATGCCGTTTGCGCGAGGACATAGCTACACTACGCAGACTATCTAGGCGTCTGTCCCTTTCCGGGCCGGCAGGTCCTGGACAGGCGCCCCAAATCGCTCGGCGCCGCCTTGGCGGTGCGGGGCGATTTTCTGTTTTGCCCTGCCGTGTCCCGTTGCGTTTCCCACCACCAGAAGAGAGGTTCCCATGAAAGTCCTGTATAACGACGGCCGCGTCGACGAGTGCCCCGCCGACGAGGTGACGCACGTCATCCGCCATTCCGCCGCGCACATCATGGCCCAGGCCGTGAAGCGGCTCTACCCCGAGGCGGACTTCGCCTACGGCCCCGCCACCGACAACGGCTTCTACTACGATATCGACCTCCCCGAGGGCCAGAAGATCTCGGAGGACGATTTCCCCGCCATCGAGGCCGAGATGAAAAAGATCGTGAAGGAGAACCTCAAGTTCTCCGTGTTCGAGCTCCCGCGCGAGGAGGCCGTCGCCTTAATGGAGGAGCGTGGCGAGAAGTACAAGGTCGAGCACATCGGCGACCTGCCCGAAGACGCGCGCATCACGTTCTACCAGCAGGGCGACTACATCGACATGTGCGTCGGCCCGCACCTCACCTACACCAAGGCGCTCAAGGCCTTCAAGCTCACCGGTGTCTCCGGCGCCTACTGGAAGGGCGACAAGGACAACAAGATGCTTACGCGCGTGAACGGCACCGCGTTCGCCACCAAGGCGGAGCTCGACGAGCACCTGCGCCTCATCGAGGAGGCGAAGAAGCGCGACCACCGCAAGATCGGTCGCGAGATGGATATCTTCATGATGCGCGACGAGGCCCCCGGGTTTCCGTTCTTCCTCCCCAACGGCATGATCCTCAAAAACGAGCTCCTCGACTACTGGCGCGAGATCCATCGCGCCGCCGGGTACGTCGAGATCTCGACGCCCATGATCATGAACAAGGAGCTTTGGAAGACCTCCGGCCACTGGGACCACTACAAGGACAACATGTACTCCACCGTCATCGACGACGAGGAGTACTGCATCAAGCCCATGAACTGCCCCGGCGGCGTGCTCGTGTACAAGAGCCGGCCGCACAGCTATCGCGAGCTCCCCATTCGCGCCGGCGAGATCGGTCTCGTGCACCGTCACGAGATGCGCGGCGCGCTCCACGGGCTGTTCCGCGTGCGCTGCTTCAACCAGGACGATGCCCACCTGTTCGTCCGGCCGGACCAGCTGACCGATGAGATCGTGGGCGTGGTGAACCTCATCGACTCCGTCTATCAGAAGTTCGGCTTCACCTACCATCTCGAGCTCTCGACCCGTCCCGAGGACTCCATGGGCTCCAATGAGGACTGGGAGCGCGCCGAGGCTGGCCTGCGCGAGGCCCTCGAGCGCCTGGGCAAGGACTACGTCGTCAACGAGGGCGACGGCGCCTTCTACGGGCCCAAGATCGATTTCCATCTGGAGGACTCCCTCGGCCGCACCTGGCAGTGCGGGACCGTGCAGCTGGACTTCCAGATGCCGCTCAACTTCGACCTCGAGTACACCGACGCCGACGGTTCCAAGAAGCGCCCCATCATGCTGCATCGCGTGTGCTTCGGCTCCATCGAGCGCTTCATCGGCATCCTGATCGAGCACTTCGAGGGCAAGTTCCCCACGTGGCTCGCGCCCTGCCAGGTGAAGGTGCTGCCCGTTTCCGAGAAGAGCCGCGACTACGCCCGCAACGTGACGGATCGCCTCGAGGCGGCCGGCATCCGCGCCGTGCTCGATGAGCGCGACGAGAAGATCGGCTATAAGATCCGCGAGGCGCGCAACATCGACCGCCCGCCCTACATGCTCATCATCGGGGAGCAGGAGGTCGAGGCGGGCAACATCTCGGTGCGCGACCGCACGAACGAGACCCATGTGGCCGAGCTCGATGCCTTCATCGCCGACGTGACGGCCGAGATCGAGGCGCGCCGTTAGGACACCTGCCCGCCTCGCGTCGAAATGAGCTCGTGGGTGCGCGCCGCACAGAGGCGCCAACTCCCGCAGAGCTACATAAAACGCGTGAATCCGCCCGACCGCCTCGGTGGCCGGGCGGTATTCCCGTATACTGGTACGGATATGCACGGAGAGGGGACACCATGGTTGTGACGCAGGCCGAGCTTGCGCAGGATTTCGCAGAGCGTCAGGGGGCGCGCGCCACCTGGTTCGTCCCTGCCCGCAACACGGTGGACGTGATCGCCAAGATCGGCCTCATCGGGCCCGACGACCGTCTCGTCGCCTTCGCCGATGATTTTGAGGACGCCGTTCGGGACTGCTTGCCCGGCAAGGACGTGACGTTGCTCTCCGATCCGCGACCGGACGCATTCCTCGCGGCATCGGGATGGGCGCCCGCCGGCGCCGACCCGGGCGCTCCCGAGATAGGGTGGGGGGACTCCCGCCTCGCGGTTACCGGGTCGCCGGCGTCGTACGCCTACCCCGCCGGCCGCACCTCCCACCGGACGTTCTGGTTCGTTTCCTCTATCGGCGGGGTCGGTCTGCGCGTTCCCGACCTGCGCGAGCTCTCGCGCGCCGCGCAGGCTGCCGGAGCCCTGCTCATCGTCGACAACACCGTCGCCTCTGCTTTTGGGTGCCGTCCGCTCATGCTCGGCGCAGCCGTCGCGCTCGAGGCGCTCGACCGCGTGGCGGCAGGGCGTCTCTCCCGCAAGGCGGTCGCCGTTTCCGTCGCGCGCTCCGTTGCGGGCCGCGGTCGCCGCCGTGTCGTGCGCCCCGAGGCCGAGGATGCGTACCGGCTCCTCGCTTTCGGTCTTGGGGAGCCTTCGTCTTCGAGCGGCGCGGGCGCTCTCGACGCGGAGGACGTCTCGGCGCTCGCGGACGGGCTCGCCACGCTCGACGTCCGCATGCAGCGCCATTTCGACCATGCGCGCGCCCTTGCGGAATACCTGCGCTGCCATCCCCAGGTGGGGCGCGTCGGGTATCCGGGTCTCTTGACGCACCCGGACGGAGGCGTTGCCGCAACGGTGCTCGAGCACGGGTTCGGGCCGGCGGTTGACTTCTGCCTGACCGGCGACGCCCGGGTACCAGCCCATAAGAGGCACGCGGCGTTTCTCGCCACCTGCGCCGTCGCGCACCGGGATGCCCCGGCTGGCGGTGCGACGACGCGGATGAGCGTCGTCTCCCGTCGCGATGTGAGCTACCTTCGCATCTTCGCCGGTACGGACGACCCGCTGTATGTGGCGGACAGCCTCGACCAGGCGCTGCGGCTCTTCTGTAATCCTCCCGAGCCGCTATAGGGGCTTTCGGGCTGTCGTCTCCTTTCGAGCGCAGTCCAATGTCCGCTGGTGCTTTCAAGTGACAAAGCTATAGGTGAACCAATCCGTGCATCGGGAGGGTGCTATGGGTTCTTTCGATTTGTCCAATCTTATCGAGGCGCTCGTTTTGGGCGTCGCGCTCGCCATGGATGCCATGGCCGTCACGCTGTCCAACTCGCTTTGCGAGCCTGACATGCCGCGCGGCAAGAAGCTCGCCATGCCTGTCATGTTCGCCGTCTTTCAGATGGCGATGCCCATCGCCGGGTTCTTCGGCGGCACGCTCGTCGCACCCCTTATCGAGGCGTATGCGGGCATCGTGTCGCTCGCGATCCTTGGTTTCGTGGGCGGAAAGATGATCGTCGAGGCCGTTCGCGAGCTGCGCGAACCCGAGGAGTGCCCCACCGCGCGCCTTACCTATACCACGATCTTCTTCGAGGCGATCGCAACCTCCATCGATGCGTTCATCGTCGGCGTCTCCCTGGCCGCCAGCGGGGCCAACATCGTGCTCTACGGCGGCGCCATCGGCATCATGACCTTCCTGTGCTGCGTCGCGATGCTCCTCGTCGGCCGCCGGCTCGGCGCGCACTTCGGCCCTCGCGCCGAGGTCGCGGGGGGAGTCGTCCTCATCATCATCGGCCTCAAGGCGTTCCTGTCGTAGGCTCGCGCATCGCCCGGCCCGCATGATCGGACGCGGGACGCGGAGAGAGAGGGGGATGCTCATGCTGGAAAAGATGGACGAGTTCTTCGATGCCCGCTTGGACATATATGATGAGCATCAACTGACTGAAATCGAATCGGCGCGGGAGTTCTACCCGTTCACCGCGGGCCTCCTACCTAAAGCCGCGGGTGCTCGTGTGCTCGACCTCGGGTGCGGAACAGGCCTCGAGCTGGCGGAGTTCTTCAGGCTGAACCCCCGTGCCTGCGTTACGGGAATCGATCTTGCCCCGGGTATGCTCGCGGAGCTGCGTCGAAAGTTCCCCGGTCGGGACCTTGATCTCATCTGCGGGTCTTACTTCGAGGTGCCTTTCGAGGCGCATAGCTTCGACGCCGCGGTGTCCGTCGAGTCCCTGCACCATTTCACGCGGGAAGAGAAGGTTCCCCTGTACCGTCGCGTGCGCGATGCGCTGGTGCCGCGAGGGTACTTCGTGCTGACGGATTACTTCGCCGCGTCGGATGAGGAGGAGGCGCATCTCCAGCGGGAATGTGCGTTGCTGCGCCGCGAGCAGGGGATTGCCGACGGCGCGCTCTACCACTTCGATACGCCTTTGACGGTTGCCCACGAGACGGAGGCGCTGCTTGAGGCGGGTTTTGCGCATGTTGAGCAGATGGGAGCGTGGGGCTCGACGGCAACGTTGCGGGCATCGTAGAGCATTCGCGTCTCCAATGTGCATCAATTTCCGGCCGCGTTGAGTAGAGCGCCGTACCGATGGCGTGGAGCAGCTGGTTCCGTTTGCGATGGGAGCGGATTGGATCGCTTGCTCAGGGCCGATTCTTTTGCCTACAGATCGAGGAGTTCGCCGGTGCGGCGCGTCAGAAGCTCGTTCACCTCGGCCTGTAGCGTGCGGTAGGCGGTGACGGCGCGTTCACCGGCGGGGGTGAGACTCGATCCGCGGGCGCCGTCACGGACCAGCAGCTGGCAGCCGAGTTGATCCTCCGCCTCTCGGATGATGCGCCACGCCTTGGAGTAGGCCATGCCCAAGCGCTTGGCGGCACGGTTGAGCGAGCGCTCCATGGCGACTCCCTCGAGCAGCTGCACGCATCCCAGGCCAAAGGCCCCGGGAAGGTCCCGATCAGCGTCTTTCAGAGTGATGCGCGCGGTGGCGACGATGGACATAGGCGACCTCCTCCGGATACACGATACCACGAGTGCGCGGCCTGAGCCGTCTGCGGAAAGATTGCCGCCGTTCGCGGAAGTCCCGTGTTCTTTAGACTAAGTTGCGATTATGGGATTCCGATTGTTTCCGGTGCATTACAATGCCCGAGAGAATCGCGTGCCAGGCGGTTCTATAGGCGAGGACGCGCGAAGCGCTGCGGTGCCGCTGAGCCCGGAGGGTTATCGCGCCCAACAAGAGGAGGAGTTACCCATGGCAATGTTTTTCCCCGGCGAGTCGCATACGTTTTCCGAGTATCTGCTGGTGCCCGGGTACTCGTCTCACGAGAACATCCCCGCTAACGTGACGCTTAAGACCCCGCTCACCCGCTTCAAGCGCGGTGAGGAGCCGGCCATCTCGCTCAACATCCCCATGGTCTCATCGATCATGCAGTCTGTGTCGGGCGAGCGCATGGGCATCGCTCTTGCCACCGAGGGCGGCATGGCCTTCATCTACGGTTCGCAGACCCCCGACCAGGAGGCTGCCATGGTCAAGGCCGTGAAGGACTACAAGGCCGGCTTCGTCGTATCCGATTCGACGCTCACGCCGGATATGACCATGGCGGAGGTCATGGAGCTCAAAGAGAGGACCGGCCACTCCACCATGCCCGTCACCGAGGACGGCACCGCGCACGGCAAGCTGCTCGGCATCGTGACGAGCCGCGATTACCGTCCCAGCCGCGACGACCCGCAGATGAAGGTCGCCACGTTCATGACGCCGCGCGAGAAGCTCATCGTGGGCGACAAGGACATCACGCTCAAGAAGGCCAACGACGTCATCTGGGACAACAAGCTCAACGCGCTGCCCGTGGTGGACGAGAACGACTGCCTCGTGGGCATCGTCTTCCGCAAGGACTACGATTCGCATAAATCCAACCCCAACGAGATGCTCGATGCCAACAAGCGCTACATGGTTGGCGCGGGCATCAACACGCGCGACTACGCCGAGCGCGTGCCGAAGCTCATCGAGGCGGGCGCGGACGTGCTCTGCATCGACTCCTCCGAGGGCTTCAGCGAGTGGCAGAAGCTCACGATCGACTGGATCCGCGAGCATTACGGCAACGACGTCAAGGTGGGCGCCGGCAACGTCGTCGACGCCGACGGTTTCCGTTACCTTGCCGACTGCGGCGCCGACTTCGTGAAGGTCGGTATCGGCGGCGGCTCCATCTGCATCACGCGCGAGACGAAGGGCATCGGCCGCGGCCAGGCGACCGCGCTCATCGATGTGTGCCGCGCGCGCGACGAGTACTTCGAGGAGACCGGCGTCTACGTGCCCGTCTGCTCCGACGGCGGCATCGTGTACGACTACCACATGACGCTCGCGCTCGCCATGGGCGCCGACTTCATGATGCTCGGCCGCTACTTCGCGCGCTTCGACGAGAGCCCGACGGCGCGTGTGAACGTAAACGGCCAGTACATGAAGGAGTACTGGGGCGAGGGGTCCGCGCGCGCCCGCAACTGGCAGCGCTACGACCTCGGCGGCGCGAGCAAGCTCGCCTTCGAGGAGGGCGTCGACTCCTACGTGCCCTACGCCGGATCGCTCAAGGAGGGCGTGCAGGCGACGCTGTACAAGATCAAGTCGACGATGTGCAACTGCGGCGCCAAGAGCATCAAGGAGCTGCAGCAGAAGGCGCGCCTGACGCTCGTCAGCTCCACCTCCATCGTCGAGGGCGGTGCGCACGACGTTGTCGTCAAGGACCACAACCACCAGACGGTGAGCTACCAGTAAGCATGTGCCGACAGCATCTGTTCTGACGGCGGGGCCGGAGGCAGGATGAACTGCTTCCGGCCCCACCGTTCATATTGGACGAGCGCAGAGGGCCCTTGAGAAAGGCGGCCTCCTCCGCGCGCTCGGCTCGCGAGGGCCGGCCGATTGATGTTCACCGGGGGCCCGCATGGTAGCGCGCACGGTACGCTGTTGGCAGACAGCCGTACTGCGCGCGGAACTTGCGGTAAAAGAAGCTGAGGTTCTCGTAACCGACTTCGTGAGCGATGTTCTCCACGGTGCGGTCGGTGCCGCGCAGCAAGCTCGCTGCGCGGCCGAGGCGCTGCGCCTGCACTGCCTGCATATAGGTCATGCCCGTATGGCGCTTGAGCAGCGTCGTTACGTAGTTGGGGCTAACGGCGAAGTGCTCGGCCACGCTTTCCAGCGTGCAGGTGCGGTAGTGCGTCTCGATGTAACGGATGATGGGTACCACCGAGACGGCGCCGTGGTTCTCATCGCGACGGATGAAGTCCTGCTCGTAGACGGTAATGAGCTCGGCGAAGAGCAGCTGTAGCAGGTTGAGCAAAACGGCCACGGCGTTGCTTGACGGATCGTAGTACTCGCACATAATCTCTTGGAAATACCGTCTCACGCGACGGCTGTGCTCCGCATGAAAGCGCACGTAGCGGTTATGGTCGGTTTGGTCGTTCAGGGCGTTTACGAAGAACTGAGACAGGATGCTCTCGTGGGCAAAGGTCCCGAGCAGGTCAGTGCGCAGAAATTCCCGCTCGAGTACGAGACTGATCATGATGTCACCCTCCCCGAGCTCCTCGATTGAGTGCGGGCAATTAGTGTCGAGCAGCAGCACTTGATTTTCCTGGAGAGTGATCGGCATCCCGTCGACCACCTGCGGGCAGGTTCCGGCGTATACGTAGCTCATCTCTATATGAGAGTGAACGTGCTCGGGTACGGGATTGAAGCGCGAGTTGCGCCTGAGTGCGAGCGATCCGAGAAGCGGCGGGTTTTCAGGATAAGCGCTTCTTGTACTCCATGTTTGCGAGTCGAAACGACCGGGTTTTGTCATACGGTGAGGGCCGTCGGCGTGCACTGCACTCCATTCGCGGCCTTCTATCCATCGATGTATCTCACCTTGGCGGTACCGCTCCTCACTTGGCGAGAGCGTCAGGAGCAGGCTGTTTAGTTGTCCAATTTCCATCTGTACTCCCTAAACATCCAAATATGAGTAAGGACATTTGAAATATCATCCGAATACATTGGAGGTATCATCCTCAATCACGGAGGGTGTTGAAACAGACAGTCTAGCGTACTGATTTCGATATTATCACGCTCGATGGGCGCTCATAAGATGAACGCGTTAACGCGAGAAGCAGCTGCTCGCTATCTAATTCCCACAAACCAGGGAGGAAACATGGCAAAGGACTACACCCAACTTGCCGAGGCGGTTGTCGCCGCGGTCGGCGGCAGCGAGAACATCGTCTCGGTGACCAACTGCATGACGCGCCTGCGTTTCGTACTCAAGGACGACAGCGTGCCGGACGAGGAGGCGGTCAAGGCAATCGAGGGCGTCAAAGGCGTCATGAACCAGGGCGGACAGTACCAGGTCATCATCGGTACGCACGTTTCCAACGTCACGCCTGTGGTGCGGCGCATCGCGGGCCTCTCCGAAGAAGCCGCCGCCGGTGTTAGGATCGACAAGGTCGCGCAGGGGACCGTGTTCGATAGGTTCTTCAAGACCATCAGCGGATGCATCACGCCGCTTCTCGGCCCGATGATCGCTGGCGGCATCCTGAAGGGCTTGCTTACCCTGTGCTCCACTTTCGGAGTGCTCGACAGCGCTAGCGGCGCCTATCAACTCTGGTACGCCGCAGCCGACGCTGTTCTCTACTTCATGCCCATTATCGTAGGGTTCGCCGCTGGGAAGGTTTTCGGGGCAAACCCCTTCGTGACAGCGGCGTGCGGCGCGGCATTCCTCTATCCCAACCTCGTCTCCGCAGTAGGTGAGGGTGCCACGTTTTTCGGCATCCCCATCGCTAACACCTCGTACGCGAACACACTCTTCCCGACCATCCTGGCCTCGTTCCTCGCGAGCCTCGTCGAGAAGGGCGCCAAGAAGATTGTGCCCGAGATGGTGCAGCTCATGATGGTTCCCGTCATCGTGCTTGCCGTTACCGTGCCCGTGTCATGGCTCGCCATCGGCCCGGTGATGAACGCCCTCTCGAGTGCGATCAGCTCGGCTGTGACTTGGATCTTTGCCGTGAGCCCGACGCTTGCCGGCGTACTGCTCGGCGCCTTCTGGCAGCTCGTGGTACTGCTCGGCCTGCACTCCATGATGATCCCCATCCTCATCAACAACATCACCACCATGGGGTCCGACCCGCTCAACGCCGTGCTCGGCCTCACCGTGTGGGCGCTCGCCGGCGTGAGCTTGGGTTACGCTCTTAAGTGCCGCGGCGAGAAGCGCGCTGAGGGCATCACCGATATGGTCACCTGCCTCTTCGGCGTGACAGAGCCCACCATCTACTCCATCGCCCTTCCGCAGTTCAAGTGCTTCATGGCCGCTTGGGTCGGCGGTGGCGTCGCCGGTGGTATTCTTGCTACGCTCGGCGCACGCTGCTACGCCATGGCGGGCGACGGTCTCTTCCGCATCCCGGCCATGATCAACCCCGAGGGCATCGACATCAGCCTGTACGGCTTCTTGGCGACCATGCTCGTAGCCTTCGCGGTCTCTGCCGTGATCTCGTATATCGTGACGGATTGCGACAAGTAACCGACGGTTAAGGCGCCGCGTCGCCCCGGGCGGTGCGCACGACGTCGTCGTCAAGGACCACAACCACCAGACGGTGAGCTACCAGTAGGGGTGTCCCGCCGGCGCGCTGCCCCAGCCGCCTTCGTCCCGCACCCTATGCACCCGCTTCACAGGACCGCCTCTCCCTTGCGGAGGGGCGGTCCTTTATTTTGAGGACGCATGACGACTGCGGTGCCGCGGTCGAACATGGCATGCATCGGGCCGGTCGTTACAAGAAATGGCTGTATCAGAAGATTGCGTGGGACGGCGCAGCTTCTTCCCCCTATACTAAGGCGCAAGTCTACACGTTGCCGTGCGACGCAGAGAGGGTGGTAGTCGTGGAGCGCGCTGACGTACGAGATGAGGCCGCTGACGTGATGGATTCCGTTGAGGGCGGCGTCGAGGGGGATGCGGACGCCGCGCCTGCTGAGCCGCCGGCAGAGCCCTCGCTTCAAGATGACTTCGAGGCGGATGGTGTTACGCCGGTCTCGGTTGAGGAAGGGGCCGGCGCAGGCAACCACTTTGCATCCGAGCGGGTAGAAGAGTTGCTCCCCGACGAGGAGCGCGCCGACGGCGGCGCCGGTGGGATTTCGTTTTCTGATGACGGCGCCGATGCGGGCGAAGGGGCGCAGGGCGCGCCGAGCGATGCGGAGGATGCCGAAGAGGACGCGCCCGCCGCATCCTCGGCAGATGGCATGTTTTCAGAGGATGCGTCGTTAACGGAGGCTGCGGCAGGCGATGCCTCGGAGGGCGGAACCGGCGAGACCGGGGCCGCGGCTTCTGCGGCGGCTGCGTTTCGACGCGCGGCGGACTGGACGCACCGCCATGTGGGCGTGTCGGTGCTCATTGGCTGCGTCGCCGCGTCATTGGTGGTCGCGGGCGGTTTCGCCCTCGCGGCAGAGTGTCTTATGGCCCAAGTCGATGCCGACGTCGAGGCGCGGGCTGCCGAGCGCCTGGAGCAGGAGGGCGCGGTCGACCCGCTTCTGCCGTATATCGATATGCGGTTCACCTCGTTCTCACGCGCCGGGTTCCCCACGGTATCCGCAGGGCTCCAATTCTCCATGCCGGACGGGTCGCCCCTGCCCGGGCTCGCGCCCGAGCAGTTCTCGCTCGTGGAGGTCGACGACCAGGGTACCGAGGTGCCCGTGGGCCTTGCCGGCTTCGCGTTCGACCCGGCGAGCGGGGTCTGTCAGATGAGCTACACCGCCGACACGGCACAGCTCACCGGTTCGCGCACCGTCAAGGTGAGCCTGTCGCCCGAGAGCGGCTACCGCGGCGGCGCGTCGATGTCCTATCGCATATAGCCGAAGGCTCGCCTGCGGACCCGCCGCATGGGTGCGCGAACGGACGGGCGGCGCGGGCGCGCACCGGTCGGCATCGCTCCGTTTCCGTTGCGTAGAGCCGGGGCGCTCTGGCGCGACGGACGGATGCTTTTTGCTAGAATTGAGCCCGTTACCGCTTAGGCGGGGCCCGCTGCCGGCTTGAGAAGGGGTGCGCGATGCGCGCCTGCGCTCACGGTGCCTGCGCGAGCCCTGCATCCGACCAAGGAGAACGCACATGTGCGATTGTGCCGACCAACAGACAGAGACGACGGAGATTCCGGCGTACGACGCGCAGGCCATCGAGGCAAAATGGATGCGCATCTGGGACGAAGAGAACCTTTTTGCCGTCGATACCGATCCCAATAAACCCAAGAAGTACGTGCTCGAGATGTTCCCGTACCCCTCGGGCGACCTTCATATGGGCCACGCCCGCAACTACACCATCGGTGACGCCATGGCGCGCCAGGCCCGGATGCGCGGCTTCGACGTCCTGCACCCCATCGGCTTCGACGCCTTCGGCCTGCCGGCGGAGAACGCCGCCATCAAGCACAACACGCAGGCAGCCGAGTGGACCTACAAGAACATGGACCAGGCGCTCGCCACGATGCGCCGCATGGGCTTCTCCTATGATATGGACCGGCTCGTCAGGACCTGCGACCCCGATTACTACAAGTGGGGTCAGTGGATCTTCGAGAAGCTGTGGGAGCGCGGGCTCGTCTACCGCAAGAAGAGTCCCGTCAACTGGTGCCCCACCTGCAAGACCGTGCTCGCCAACGAGCAGGTTACGGAGGGCAAGTGCTGGAGGTGCGGCTCGGAGCCCGAGAAGCGCGACCTGGAGCAGTGGTACTTCAAGATCACCGACTACGCGCAGGAGCTGCTCGACGACCTCGATAAGCTGACGGGCTGGCCCGAGCGCGTCAAGCAGATGCAGGCGAACTGGATCGGCCGCTCCGAGGGCGCCGAGATCGACTTCACGCTCTGCGATGCGGAGGGGCAGCCCACCGACACGAAGATCACCGTGTTCACCACGCGCGCCGATACGCTCTTCGGCTGCACGTTCTTTTTGCTCGCGCCCGAGTACGACGGTCTTATGGACCTTGTTGCGGGCACGGAGTGGGAGGCCGACGTCCGCGCCGTCGTGGCGGGGGCGGAGAAGG
>DVMF01000043.1 GCA_018715125.1 Candidatus Coprousia avicola
CTGGTCGCCGGCGCCGACCTGGTCGAGGGGGTCGCTCGACTCCCCCGCCTGCACGGCGAAGCTCTCGTCGACGCCCTGGGCGATGTCCGGGCTCTGCCCGTGGATCATGTTGATGACGCCACAGGTCGTCCCGTCGAAGCCGTACTTGGCGCGGTCGTAACCGATGCGGCAGATGACGTCGCGGGCGATTCTCTGCACGTCGACGTAGGCCTGCGTGCGGATCTCGCCGGAGATGACCACCATGCCGGTGGTGAGCATGGTCTCGCACGCGCAGCGCACCGCGTCGAGGCGCGCGGGAACCCCATCGGTATCGACGTACCCCTGTGCCTCGAGCTTTGCCTCCTTATCGAGGATGGCGTCGAGCACGGCGTCGGAGATCTGGTCGGCGATCTTATCCGGATGCCCCTCGGTCACCGACTCCGAGGTGAAGAGGTACGAGCGACCATGGGGGGAACGAATCTCGTCTGACATAGCAGTCCTTTCTGTTGCAGGCGCGCGGCCGTTACCATTCCGCGCGCCCCTCGTACGTGCAGAGCATCGTACCACCCCGCCGGGACACGAGGTGGTACGTCAGAGAAACACGATAGATGGCGTCCGCGCTCCGGCGCCGCCGCGCTCCGGCGTCACCGGTGCGCGGCGAGCAGACTAGGCGCGATGCGGCTCGAGGGCCTTCAGCACGAAGGCGTTCGCCTCGCGGCAGAGCTCGTCGGTCGGCGCCTCGGCGAGGGTGCGCACGACAGGCTCGGTGCCGGAGGCGCGCACGAGCACGCGGCCGCGACCGGCGAGGAAGGCCTCGGCCTCCTCGGCGGCGGCGGTGACCGCGGGGTCGTTCATAGCGGCGTCCTTGTCGGTCACGTGCACGTTGATGAGCTCCTGCGGATAGAGCTTCACCGGCGCGCAGAGCTGCGAGAGCGTCTCGCGCTCGGCGCGGATGACCTCCATCATGCGCAGGCTCGTCATGATGCCGTCGCCCGTGCACTCGATATCGCCGAAGATGATGTGGCCGGACTGCTCGCCGCCCAGGCTGTAGCCGTTCTGGCGCATGCACGCATAGACGTTCTTGTCGCCCACCGCGGTGGTCTCGTAGGAGAGGTGCGCCTCGTCGAAGGCCTTGAAGAGCCCGTAGTTGCTCATCACCGTCGGGACCACGGTGCCCGCCGAGAGCCGGCCGTGCTTGTTGAGGTACACGCCGCAGACATAGAGGATGAGGTCGCCGTCGACCACGTTGCCGCGTTCGTCGACCGCGATGCAGCGGTCGGCGTCGCCGTCGTAGGCAAAGCCCACGTCGAGCCCCTGCTCAACCACGTGGCGGCGCAGGCGGTCGATGTGGGTGGAACCGCAGTCGACGTTGATGTTCAGACCGTCGGGCGAGTTGTTGATGACGCGCACGTCGGCGCCGAGGGCGTCGAACACGGGCTTGGCCACCGACGAGGCGGCGCCGTTGGCGCAGTCGAGACCGATCTTCATGCCCTGGAGCGAGAAGTTGGCGCTCGAGATGAGGAAGCCGATGTAGCGGTTGCGGCCCTGCATGTAGTCGATGGTCGAGCCGATCGCATCGCCCGTCGCGAGCGGGACCTCGTCCGACTCGCCGTCGATGTAGGCCTCGATGAGCTCGAGCACGTCCTCGTCCATCTTGTAGCCCTCGCCGTTGACGAGCTTGATGCCGTTGTCGGTGTAGGGGTTGTGCGAGGCCGAGATCATGATGCCGCAGTCGAAGCGGCCGTCCACCGTCTCGTACGCGAGGCCCGGCGTGGGGATGACGTGCAGCATGTAGACGTCGGCACCCGAGGCGACGAGGCCCGCCGTGAGCGCGCTCTCGAACATGTAGCTCGAGCGGCGCGTGTCCTTGCCGAGCACGATGCGCGCCTTCTTGCCCTGGCGCGCGCCGTAATACCAGCCCACGTAGCGGCCGATCTTGAAGGCGTGCTCCACGTTGAGGCCGTTGTTGGCCTCACCGCGGAAGCCGTCGGTGCCGAAATACTTCATATGGTCCATCCTTCCCAAAGGTCGGTAAGGTGCGGCCGCGGGGTGCGGTCGCACCGAGAGCTGCAAACGCATGCGCGCCTATTGTACCGTGGTCCCCCCAAAGTAAACCGCCCCGGGACCCGTTATGCGGCAAAAATCCGCGGCACGCGGGGGCGCCTGACGCGAAGCCATGCCGCCCCGGCAGCGACGACGAGAAGGACCCCGAGGTAGAGCGCGCATGCCGGCAAGCCGGCGGGAGAGCCTGCCGCCGCCGCGCGCAGACCGGATGCGGTGACGTTTACGGGGATGACGCCGCCGAGCGCGCCGAAGAGCCCCTCGGTGAAGACCCCGGGGAGCACGAGGCCGCCGCTCACGAGGCCGAGCGCGAGCAGCGCCGCCAAAATCGGCGCGGCACCGCGGCCCGCCCAGAGCCGCACCGCCAGGGCGAGCGCCGTGAACGCGAGCGCGGCGAGTACGACGAGCCCCGCGAAGGCGAGGGCGGCGGTACCGGAGAGGCCGGCCACGCCCACACCCGCCGCGGCGGCGAGCGCCGCCTGGGCAAGGGCGAGCACGGCGCATACGACGCCCTGCGAGGCGAGCGCCGCGCCGCCGCGTCCGGCAAGGACCGCGCGCCCCTCGACTCCCGGGGCGAGCAGGGCGCACGCGAGCGCCCCCAGCCACAGGGCCGCCGCCGCGGCGACGGGCAGCACCTGGGCGGGCGCGTCGGTGCGGTTGACCTGCGTCGTGCGGAAGCGCACCGGGTTCGCGGCAACCTCGGCCCGCTCCGCATGGTTGGCGGAGACGGCGGAGAGCTCCTCGCCCGCCGTTTCGAGCGTGTCGGCGATGCCCGAGGAGGCCTCGCCGAGCTGCGCGACGCCGTCGCCCAGCTGGTGCTCCACCTCAGCCATCGCGCCGATGCCCTGGCCGAGCGCCCCTGTGCCCTGGTTGACCGCCCCGAGCGCCTGCCCGAGGGCGACGTTGCCCGCCCCGAGCGTCGCCGTGGCGTCCGCCATGCCGCCAAGCGCCTGCCTGAGCGCACCGGCGCCCCGCTCGAGGCCCGTGACCCAGCCGCCGATGAGCCCGTCGGCGGAAAGCTGGCTGCCGATGCTCGCGATGCCCTGGCCGAGCAGCCGCACGCTCTCGGCGGCGGAGGGAACGGTCTCCCCCGTCGGCAGCGTCGTGCCGTTCAGCACGAGCTGCGCCTCGGTTACCGCCGGGGCTATGCGGGTCGCGCGGTCGGCAAGGTCCGCAGTGGTCGCGCCCAGATCGGCCGCGGCATCGGAGACCGCCTCGGAGGCGCCCTCAAAAGACGCGATGTCCCCCGCGAGCCCCTCTTGGGCGTCATCGGCCGCAGCGAGCGCCTCGGAGGCCGCTGTTGCCCGCTCGGCGAGCTTCTGCGCCTGCGCGGCGAGCGCGTCCGCGTCTGCCAGCGCCTGCGCGCGCTCCTCGGCGATCGCGGCGAGCTCCCCGCGCACCTGTTTGATGTCGGCGAGAACGTCCGCTGCCGGCCGCGCGTCCGAGGAGGCGCCCGCATCGAGCGCGCCCTCGAGCTCGCCCATCAGCGCATCGAGGCGCCCCTCGGCATCCCCGTAGCGCTGCTCGAGGGCCGCGAGCGTGTCGAGGGTCCCCGCATCCGCGGCATCCGTGCCGCCCGGGGCCTCAGCGGCGGCGCCGGAGTCTTTCAGGGCCGCAGCCAGGGAGGCGGCGCCCTCGGCGACGGCGGAGACGTCCTCGCGCGCACCCGCGACCCCGTCGTGCACCGCGGCGGCACCGTCGCCGAGCGCACCGGCGAGGCTGGTCGCGCTCTCGAGCGCTTCCGTCAGTGTCTTCTGCTGCTCCGCATAGCTCGACGAACCCGCGAGCCATCCCTTGAGATCGCCCGACGCGCCCGAGAGCGCCTCCCTGGCTCCGTCGAGGGCGCCCGCGAGCTGCGTCGCATACGTCCCCATGGCCGCAGCGGAAGACGCGGCGGCATCCAGCCCGTCGCCCAGAAGCGCCGCACCGGAGCTGATGGCGCCGACGCCCTGCTCGGCCGTCGCGTCGAGTCCCACGGCGAGCGCCTGCGCACCGGTGCCGGCCGCCGTGACGCCCTGGGC
>DVMF01000044.1 GCA_018715125.1 Candidatus Coprousia avicola
ACGATGGTGGGAAGGTCGTTGCCGGCGGGAGCGGAGATGACGACCTTCTTGGCGCCAGCGTTGATGTGGGCCTGAGCCTTGTCCTTGCTGGTGTAGAAGCCGGTGCACTCGAGGACGACGTCGACGCCGAGCTCGCCCCACGGGAGGTTGTTGGCGTCGGCCTCCTTGTAGATGGTGATCTCCTTGCCATCAACGATGATGGAGTTCTCGGTGGCCTCGACCTTGTGATCGCGGGAGTAATTGCCCTGCGTGGAGTCGTACTTCAGCAGGTAAGCGAGCATATCCGGGGAGGTGAGGTCGTTGATGGCGACGATCTCGGAGCCCTCGTGCCCGAACATCTGGCGGAACGCGAGACGACCGATGCGGCCAAAGCCGTTAATCGCAACCTTTACTGCCATTCGTGTCTCCTTTCGTTAGACCCCCGCGGGCGGGTGCCCGCTGTCGAGGTCCACAGACAAACCACTTACTCAGTGTACCGTTTTTTCAAAATTGCATTCGCGTCATTGGCGAGTTTTTGACCGAAAGCTGATGTTGGCACCCGGGGGTCAGCCGCGCGCGGGGGCGGCTACCTCTCGCCCACCAGCTTCTCGAGGCGCAAGACCCTATGGTAGAGTGCCGATTTCGAAAGCGGCGGATCCGCCATCTCGCCCAGATCGCGCAGCGACAGGTCGGGATGGGCCGCGCGCAGATCGCAAAACGACCGGAGCGCCTCCGGCAGCGTGTCGTAGAGCCCGAGAGCATGCGCCCGGGCGATCAGCTCCACCTGGTGCTGGGCGGCGTCGGCCGTGCGCGACTGGTTGGCGAACTCGGCGTTGACCTTGCGGTTCACGTTGTTCTTGACCTGCTTCATGGCGCGCGCGTCCTCCACGCCCGCCACGCTCCGGGCGGCGCCGAGCGCCGTGAGCAGGCGGCAGATGTCCGGGGCGCTCTTGATATAGACGGCGTAGGCGCCGCGACGGGGATTCACGCGGGCATGGACCCCCACCTCCTCGATGAGGCGCGCGAGGCCCCGGGCGAGCTCCTCGCCCGAGACGGCGATCTCCAGATGGAAGTCGCCCTTGGGATCCGCCACGAACCCGCCGGCGATAAGCGCCCCGCGCAGATAGGCGAGCCGGCAGCACGGGCGCGCCACGATGTGCTTGGGCACGCCCGCCACCAAGCGTCCCTTGCGGTCGAGGATGCCGAGCAGGACGAGCGCCTTGTCGAGACCGGGCTGCTCGGGCAGGGTGATGAGGTAGTTGCGCACCTTGTGCAGGACGGAGCGGCGCGGCGTGAGCGTCGTCTTGAGCTTCAGGACGGTATGGGTGAGGTTGATCATCGTGCGCGCGACGGCGCCCGTCTCCGTCGTGACGGCGAGCCGGCGCCCCTCGCCCGTGATGGAGAGCGTCCCGCTCACGCGGACGAGCGCGGCCAGCGTGGCGAGGTTGCAGTACTCGCACACGGGCTCGCAGCGCGACAGCTCGTCGCGCACCTCGGCGGTAAACGACATGGCCCTCCCCTATCAGTGCGCCTCGCCCGTGGCGGTACGGTTCGCCCGGGAGAGGTCGCGGTGGGAGACGGTCACGCGGTACTGCTGCCCCGCGAGGTAGCGGCCCGTCGCCTCGGCGATGGCGACGGAGCGGTGCTGCCCTCCCGTGCAACCCACGGCGATGGAGAGCTGCGGCTTGCCCTCGGCGATGTAGCCGGGCA
This sequence comes from Candidatus Coprousia avicola, assembly GCA_018715125.1. GTDB lineage: Bacteria > Actinomycetota > Coriobacteriia > Coriobacteriales > Coriobacteriaceae > Coprousia > Coprousia avicola. The sequence continues at coordinate 1,690 of DVMF01000044.1, forward strand.
TGACGGCGTCGAGCAGCTGGCACCACGCGCGCCAGAACTCCTGCGTCTTGGGGTGGTCGAGCACGAAGCTCGCGACCTTCTCGTCGAGACCGGTCAGGCTGCGCATCTCGGGGTCGTAGAAGGGATTCGGCAAAAAGCGCACGTCGATCATGATGTCCGCCTCGCTCGGCAGCCCGTGCTTGAACCCGAAGGAGAAGACGCGCACCTCCATCAGCTGCTGGTCCGTGAGCTCGGAGAAGGCGGCGCGCAGCATGGTGCGCAGCGTCGATGTCGAGAGGCGCGAGGTGTCGATCACCATGTCCGCGCGGTCGCGGATGCCGGCGAGCTGGCGGCGCTCGCGCGCGATGGCGTCGGCGGTGCTCTCGCCCACCATGGCGAGCGGATGGCGGCGGCGGTTCTCGCTGTAGCGGCGGATGAGGACCTCGTCCGTGGCGTCGAGGTAGACGAGGTCAACGGACATCTCGTGCTCCTCGAGGGCCGCGACGACGTCCATGAGCTCGTCGAAGAGCCCCTGGCTGCGCAGGTCGCACGTCACCGCGAGGTGGCGCCCCACGCCCGCGTTGATGCCCACGAGCTCGGCGAGCTGCTGGATGAGGCGCGGAGGGAGGTTGTCGATGCAGAAATAGCCCATGTCCTCGAAGACGTGCATGGCCTGCGTGCGACCGGAGCCGGACATGCCGGTGATGATCACGATATCCGGTACGCGGTCGGCGCTCTCGCGCGTGTGGATGGCCTCGTCGCTCGCCATGGAAAACCTCCTCGTGTGTGCCTGCTACCCAGTATACCCGCACGCCCGCGCTCGGACGGAACGCACGGCGCCCGCACGCCAAGAAACCCGCATGCAAACGAGAAGACCGCCCAAACGGTCACGAGGAGGGCCTCGGGCCGTTTGGGCGGCTCACGGTGCAGAGGGCGCGGGCGCTCGGGCGCCGGCGGCGCGGCGGGGCGGTTCAGGGCACCGCCCGCGCGGGGCTCTAGGCGTCGAGCGCGGATTTGAACCAGCTCGTGATGCTCGTGGGATGCGTGATCGCGGTGCCCACGACCACCGCCCACGCGCCAGCGTCGATGGCCGCGCGCGCCTCGTCGGGCGTGTGCACGCGGCCCTCGCACACGACGGGGAAGCCGGGGAACTCCTCGGCGGCCTGACGCAGAAGCGGCAGGTCGGGTCCGTCGGCCATCGTGCAGTCGATGGCGGCGACGCCGTGGGAGAGCGTGGTCGACACGATATCGAAGCCCGCCTCGACGGCGCGGCGGATGTCGTCGATGGTCATGCAGTCCGCCATGGTGAGCACGCCCTCGGCCTTGAGCGGCTCCAGGGTGTCGGCGACGGTCTTCCCGTCGGGGCGCGGACGGTCGGTGGCGTCGATGGCCACGATGTCGGCGCCCGCCATGACGCAGGCGCGCGCATGGCGCAGCGTCGGCGTGATGTAGACGCCCTCGTGGCCCTCCTTCCACAGGCCGATGACGGGCACCTCGACGCGGCCCTTGATGGCGGCGATGTCCGAGAGGCCCTGGCAGCGGATGGCGGCCGCGCCGCCGAGCTCGCAGGCGCGCGCCATGGTGGCCATGATCTCGGGACGGCGCAGCGGCTCGCCCTGATAGGCCTGGACGCTCACGATGAGCTTGCCCTTGAGAGATTGAATGAGCGGATCGACGGACATGGGAACCTTCCTTTCCAGAGGGAGTACAGCCCTCAACGCCTTACGGATACCACCCGCGTCTTGCAGAAGTAGTCGAGCAGCAGGCGCGGCTCGAAGTCGCGGTGGACCGCCATCCCTAATACTACGTAATCCAGAAGGCAGAAGACACAGAGAAAGGGGCCAGCGGCAACTTTCAAGACGCATTCGCGCGCGAAGAGCTGCAGACAGGTGCGCTCCGTACCGTCGATGTTCTCGATGCGGAGCGAGCAGACGAGCCCGCCGAGCGTCCGTCCGCCGTAACGGCGCGGCAGCGCCACCGTGAGCAGCCCAACCGTCGCCACGGCGCACACCAGCATGAGGTGCCCCTGCGACACCGTCGCCGGGTCGAGATAGAACACCGCGGCGCACCAGTAGAACACGCTCACCAGGCCCGCCGGCACGGCGAAGTCGATGGCCCCGGCCATAAGGCGGCGCAGTGCCAGCCGGATACCGTGGTCCCAGCGCGACGCCGCAACGGGGGCCGGCGCCTCAGGGGCATGCGCGCGCGGCGCGGCCGCGGCCCGCGCCCGCTGCGCGCGACGCGCCTTCCGGCTCTTCTTGCCCATATCCTGCCTCCTGCATCCTCGATGACGCGCCGCTGGGTCCGCTGCAGCGCGCCCCGCCCGCACCCTGCCGGCACGGACGGGGCTATGCGTCAGCGAGCGCGCGAGCGGCGCGACGGTCCTGTCACGACTACTCTACGATACCGAGTTCTTCCAGCACGGCGGACTTGTAGAGAATCGCCTTCGCACCGTACACCGCCTGGATGCCGCCCTTGACCTCGAGCACGCCCGTCGCGCCCACCTTCATGAGCAGGTCGCGATCGACCTTCGCGGTGTCTTTCACGCTTACGCGCAGGCGCGTGATGCACGCATCGACGTCCTCGATGTTGTCGGGGCCGCCGAGCGCCTTGATGATGACCTTGGCGTCTTCGGCGAGGTCGCTGTTCGAAGAGCCCCTGGGCTCGGCGTCGGCCGCCTCGGCGGCGTCGTCGTCATCGCGACCTGGGGTCTTGATGTCGAACTTCATGATGAGGAAGCGGAACGTGAAGTAGTAGAGGCACGCCCACGCGGCGCCGAACGGAATCTCGAGCATCCAGTTGGTCTTAGCCTCACCCTGGAGCACACCGAACAGGAAGAAGTCGATGAAGCCGCCGGAGAACGTGTTGCCGATGTTGATGTTCAGCACGTCGGCGATGAGGAACGAGAGGCCGTCGAAGAACGAGTGGAGCACGTAGAGCGGCGGGCACACGAACAGGAACATGTACTCGAGCGGCTCGGTGATGCCCGTGATGAACGATGTCATGGCCACGCCCAGGAAGAGGCCCGCGTACTTCTCGCGGCGCTCCTTGGGGACGCAGTGGTACATGGCGAGCGCTGCCGCCGGCAGGCCGAACATCATCGTGGAGAAGCGGCCGGCGAAGAAGCGCGTGCCCTCGGTGAAGAGCCCCGTGTGCGAGGGGTCGGCCAGCTGCGCGAAGAAGATGTTCTGCGCGCCCACGACCGTGGCGCCCTGCACGATCTCGGTGCCACCGAGCTCGGTGTACCAGAACATGGGGTAGATCATGTGGTGCAGGCCGATGGCGCCGCACAGGCGCATGAGGAACCCGTAGAAGAACGTGCCGACAATGCCCGCGGCCGAGATGGCCTCGCCCGCCATGGTGAGCAGCTGCTGGACGGGCGGCCACACGACGTAGAACAGCGCGCCGATGACGATGCCCGCGACGCTCGTGACGATGGGCACGAAGCGGGAGCCGCCGAAGAAGCCGAGCACCTGCGGCAGCTGGATGTTGTGGAAGCGGTTGTGCAGCCCCACGGCAACGAGGCCGATGACGAGGGCGCCGATGACGCCGGTGTCGATGGCGGAGCCCTCGGGGTTGAAGATGCCGAGCATCGTGGAGGAGGTCGTCGTCATGACGAGGTAGCCCACGACGCACGCGAGCGCGGCGACGCCCTTGTCGCGCGTGGCCAGGCCGATGCCGAGGCCGACGCACAGGAGCATGGGCAGGTTGGAGAAGACGACGTTGCCCGCCGCGTTCATCACCTTGAAGAGGGCCTGGAGCCAGCCCACGTCGAGCATCGGGTAGGCGGCGATGGTCGCGGCGCTGCTGAAGGCGCCGCCGATGCCGAGCAGCAAGCCCGCTGCCGGCAGGATCGCGATCGGCAGCATGAACGCCTTGCCGACCTTTTGCAATGTCTTGAACACCGGTGTTTCCCTTCTGTCGTGTCGCCGGCGCGCGGCCGGCCTTGCGCGGCCACCGGGGGCCGCCGGATGCTCCCGCCTATGCCCCCTCTCGTCCGTGCGGAAGCGACGCAGCTTGCACGCGCTCGATATGGAGCGCGAGGTACACCAACTCGTTTTGAGGAACGCTGTAGCCGAAGGTGTTCCGCACGTAGCCGCAGATCTCCTCGGCGCATGCGAAGGACTGCGGGTAGCCGCGCCGTACGGTGGCGCGCAGGCGCAGGTCGACCGGACCCGTATCGTCTTCGGTCGCTTGGGCCATCATCACGCGCTGGGCGAAGAACTTGAGATGGACCATGAAGCGGTAGTACGCGGTCGACGACTCGTCGAACACAAGGTCGAAACGCTCGCGCACGATGTCGAGCGCGCGCTGGATGATCGTCGCCATCTCCACGGTGCCATCCATACCGACCCCCGTGGAGGCGTTCACGAAGTGCAGCGCGATAAACCCGGCCTCGCTCTCGGGCAGGCTCACCTCGAAGATGCGGTTGAGGTAGGCGACGGCGGTCTGCGCGCATTCGAACTCGTCGCGATAGACCATCTTGATCTCGAAGGTCAGGCGGTTATCCACCACCTGACCGGCCTGCACGCGCTGGATGGCGAAGTGGATGTGGTCGGCGAGGGCGAGGTAAATCACGTCGTCCAAGTCGTGGCGCAAACGGAGCTTCGCATGCTCCACGATAGCCTGCGCCGCCTCGAAGTACTCCTCGGGAATGGACGCGGCGAGCTCGTTCAGGCGCTTGGTCAGCTCGGGCACGCGCTGTGTGAAGAGGCGCTCGACATCGCGCTCGTCTATCTGGTCGCCGTGCTTGCGCTGGAAGGCGATACCCCGGCCCATGGCGATGCAATCGTTGCCCGCGGCGTCGATCACTACAGCGATGTTGTTGTTGAGTACTTTCGCGACCGTCAGCATGCACAGGCTCCTAAAACAACGAACAGGCGACACCGAGGGACTCTTCCAACTCTCGGTGTCGCCTGCCTGACCAGTCACGATCCTCATCTAGTTACGTGCATCCTACGATGCGCGCCGCACCTTGTCAAGCCGGTTTCCGCCTGCGTGTGCGCGGCATCGGTTTGCGGCGTCATTTCGCCGCCCAACGGTCGTCCGCGCCCCTCGGGCACGTCCGCGCGGTCGTCTTGGCGGGCAAAGCACGCGCTTACGCAAGGCTGTCCAGCAGATTCTCGGCGGCGCCGATGAGCGGCGCGTCCCCTTCGAGCTCGCCGATGAGGATCGGCGTCCCCTGCAGGGGATCGAGCGCCTGAGACGCGTAGCCCTCGGCGACCGAGGTGCGCCACGTCTCGCTCCGCCAGCCCGTCCCCTCGTGGATGACGCCGCCCGAGAGCACGATGACCGCGGGATCGAGGATGTTGGCCAGGGTGCCCAGACTCGCGCCCAGCGCGTGGCCCGCCTCGGAGACGACCTCGATCGCGCGCGGGTCGCCGGCGGCGACCAGATCATTGACGTCGCGGCCGACTGTCGGGCGCGCCGGGTCGACGCGGCCGTAGCGCTCCTCGAAGATCCGGCCGATGGAGGTGCCCGACGCCACGGACTCGAGATGGCCCGAGCGCCCGCAGGCGCACGGGATCCCCGCCGCAGCCGTGCTCTCGATATGCCCCATGTGGCCGGCGGCGCCGTGGGAGCCGCGCATGACGCGGCCGTCTATCACGAAGGCGCCCCCGATGCCCGTGCCGATGCCGAGGCAGAGGACGGACTCGTAGCCGCGGCCGACGCCCCAGCGCGCCTCGCCGAGGGCGTGCGCGTGCACGTCGCCCGTCACCGCGACGGGCATAGCGAGCTCTTCGGCCAGGCGCGGGCCGAGGGCGATGCCGCCCCAGCCGGGCATGATCTCGTTGGCGTAGGCGATGCCGCCCGTCTTGGGATCGACCACCCCCGCCGACCCGATGCCGACGCCGAGCACCTCGCCGTCGAACGCATCGAGGGCGGCGCGCACCGCCGCGGCGACGCGGGCGTAGACGGCCTCGCCGCCCTCAGCCGCGTCGGTCGCCACCTCGGCCTCGTACACCGGGTGCGGACGGGAGCCGTCCGCCGGAAATACCATGATGGCGCAGGCGATCTTCGTCCCGCCGATGTCGACGGAGCATACGTAGCGATCGCTCATCTCACACTCTCCTCTCCCCCTGCCGCACAAATGGGGGCGGCAGGCGCCGGCGCCCACCGCCCCTATCGCTTACAGCAGGCCGTTCTCCTCGAGCACGCGGCGGATGGCCTCGACGTTCTCGCCCTTGAGCGAGTGTACCGGGCGGGGCATCTGGTTCGTCTCGAAGATGCCCATAAGCTTGAGCGCCGTCTTGAAGGCGCCGACGCCCGCGCCGAAGCCCTGCACACCGGAGGTCACCGAGGTGATCTCCATGATGCGGGCGAGGCGGTCCTGCTCGTCGCGCACGGTCTCCCAGTCACCGGCCTGCGCGGCCTTCCACTGGCGCACGTAGCCGTAGGGCTCGACGTTGGCGAGGCCGGGCACCGAGCCGTCCGCACCGCCGAGGTAGGCACCGTCGACGACGACCTCGTGACCGGTGAGGAGCTGGAGCGGATGGCCCGCGTCGCGGTTCTTGATGATGAGGCGGCGGAACGAGACGTCGTCGCCCGAGGAGTCCTTCACGCCGGCGAGCACGCCGTCGACACCGAGGCGGATGAGCATGTCCACGTCGAGCTTGTTATGGACGCACACGGGAATGTCGTAGGCGAAGATGGGCAGGTCGAGTGCATCGTGCAGGCAGCGGAAGCTCCACTCGATCTCGTTGATGCCCTGGAGCGCGTAGAACGGGCAGGTAGCCACGAGGGCGTCGACGCCCATCTGCTCGGCGCGCTTGCCGTGCTCGATCATGCGCTCGGTCTCCGTGTCGATGATGCCCGCGAGCACCGGCACGCGGTGGTCGACGATGCGAACCATGTTCTCGATGATCTCGGTGCGGCGCTCGTCGGTCGAGAACACGACCTCAGAGGACGAGCCCAGGATGAAGAGGCCGTCGACGCCAGCCTCGATCATGCGGTTGATGTTGCGTTCGAACGAGGGCACGTCGAGCTGACGGTCCTGGGTGAGCGGCACCACGACGGGAGGGATGACGCCGCTGAAACGCTTGTTGTCCACGATTGCTCCTTTAGCTGTGGCGCGGGCCGGGTGCCCTGCGCCCCTGACAGATGGCACGGCTGCTTCGCCGCACCGGCATCCCATGGTAGCGCCCCCGCATGCGAAGGCGGGCTACAACGGGAGGTTACACGAAGCCTCTCAAGAAGGGCGCGCCCACTTGGGGACGCGCCCTTGTGTTGGCGATGCCGTCGTTTAAGCGCTCTCGCCTAGCTTGGGGTGGAGCAGCGACGGGGCCGCACCGAGCAGCATCTTCGTGTAGGGGTCCTTCGGCTCGTTGAAGACCTGGGCGGCCGGGCCCTCTTCCACGATCTGGCCACCGTTCATGACGACGATCCTATCGGAGATGTAGCGGACCGTCTGAATGTCATGGCTGATGAACATCATCGAGAGGCCGAGGTCGCGCTTGAGGTCGGTGAGCAGGTTCAGAATCTGCGCGCGAACCGACACGTCGAGCGCCGAGGTGGGCTCGTCGGCGATGATGGCGTCGGGGTTGAGCGACATGGCGCGCGCGATGGCGACGCGCTGGCGCTGGCCGCCCGACAGCTGGCCCGGCAGCACGTTCAAGGCGCTCTTGGGCAGACCGACGAGGCTCACGAGCTCGCGGATGCGCTTCTCGCGCTCCTCGGGGCTCCCCACCTCGTGCACGAGCAGCGGGTCGAGCAGCTGGTCGTGCACGATCATGCGCGGGTTCAGCGCGGTCGACGGGTCCTGGAAGACCACCGATACGACGCGGCCGATCTGGCGGCGCTCCTCGGCGGTGCGCTTCGTGACGTCGACGCCCTTGAAGAACACCTTGCCCGAGGTGGGCGACTGCAGGCCGCACATGACGTTGGCCGTGGTGGACTTGCCGCAGCCGGATTCGCCGACGATGCCGATGGTCTCGCCCGGCATGAGCTTGAGCGTCACATGGTTCACCGCGTGCACGAGATTGGGTTTGAAGAGCGACCCCGTACGCGTCTTGAATGTCACGCAGATGTCATCGAGGAAGATGATGGGCTCACTCCCCCGGGACGCAGCCGTCTTCTCGCTCATCTACCTCACCTCCTGAGCGGTCGTGGTGGTAAGCGTCTCAAGATAGGGCTTGAGGCCGTTCTGCTTGAGGTAGTCGTCGGGAAGCTCGGAGTACCGGTGGAACACAGGGCCGGGGAGCGACTTCAGAACCGGATGCACGTCGATGCCGATCGTGGGATGGCTCGAGCGCGGCGCGAAGCGGTCGCCCCGCGGGAAGTCCGCCGGGCTCGGAACCGAGCCGGGCACCTGGTGCAGGCGGGTACCCTCCTGCACGCCCTCCTCGATGGAGAGGACCGAACCCAGAAGGCCGCGCGTGTACTCGTGGATCGGGTTGGTGAGCAGCTCGACCGTGGGCGCCTGCTCCACGATCTGGCCCGCGTACATGACGGTGATCTCGCTCGCGACCTCGGCGACGAGGGCAAGGTCGTGGCTCACGAAGATCATGGCGAAGCCGAGCTTGGACTGCAGGTCGTTCAGGAGCTTGATGACCTGCTTCTGCACGGTCACGTCGAGCGCGGTGGTGGGCTCGTCGCAGATGACGAGCGACGGGTCGCGCGTGAGCGCCATGGCGATGAGGACGCGCTGGCGCTGGCCGCCGGAGAGCTCATGCGGATAGCTCTCGAGCGTGCGCTTGGGATCGAGGCCCACGAGCTCGAGCAGGTCCTCGGCGGAACGGGTGCCGCCGCGGCTCGTGAGCTGCTTCATCTGCGCGGAGATGAGCATCGAGGGGTTGAGCGAGGAGAGGGCGTCCTGGTAGACCATCGCGATCTCGTGACCCAGGAGCTTGCGGTGCTCCTCCTTGGTGAGCTTCACCAGGTCGGTGCCCTTGAAGAGGACCTCGCCGGAGACGTGCTCGTCGGCATCGGTCAAGCTCATGATGACCTTGGTGGTGATGGACTTGCCGCAGCCGGACTCGCCCACCAGCGCCATGCACTGGCCGGGGCGCACGTCGAACGAGACGCCGTCGACGACCTTCACGTCGCCGTGGTGCTCGAAGCCGATCGAGAGGTTGCGCACCGAGAGCAGGGGCTCGACCGAATGGTCGGGGATGTGGCGGTCGTGGCGCTTGAGCTCGACCTCGCGCAGGGCGGCCAGACGGCGCGCGAGAGCGGGGGCCTGCTCCTTGTAGGCGCGGACCGGGTCGGCCGCGAGGATGTCGTCGGCACGGCGCTGCTCGGCGTCCTCCTCGCTCTCATCGAGCTTCGCGGCGCCGGGCGCGGCGGCCATGGCGTCGGTGAGGCCCTCGGAGAGGATGTTGAGCGCGAGGCACGTGATCATGATGGCGAGGCCCGGGAAGAGCGCCTGCCACCAGCGACCCAGCAGCACGCCGTCGCGCGCTGAGGACAGGATGTTGCCCCACGTGGCGGTGGGCTCGGCGATGCCGGCGCCGATGAAGGTGAGGGACGCCTCGAAGATGATGGCGTCGGCGACGAGCGTCACGGTGAAGACCATGATGGGCGCGATGCAGTTGCGCAGCACGTGCTTCATCAAGATCCACGGCGCGCGGGCGCCGGAGACGATGACGGCGCGGACGTAGTCCTCACCGTACTCGGACACGACGTTGGCGCGCACGATGCGCGCGATCTGCGGCGTGTACATGAAACCGATGGAGAAGATGATGGCCGGCACGGAGTTGCCGAGGATCAGCACCAAGATGGCCGCGAGGGCGATGCCGGGGATGGACATGACGACGTCGAGCACGCGCATGATGACCTCGGAGATCCACTTGCGCGACACGGCGGCGATAGCACCGATGATGGAGCCGCACACCAGCGCGAAGAGCGTGGCGCCGAAGCCGATGATGAGCGAGTACTGGCCGCCGTAGAGCATGCGCGACAGGATGTCGCGGCCGGTGTTGTCCGTACCGAAGATATGCTCAGCGCTGGGCGGTTGGTACGCCTGCGTGATCTCGAGCGGGTTATGCGGCGCGATGACCGGGGCCAGGATGGCCGACAGCGCGACGAGGACGAGCAGGATGAGCGAGATCTTGCTCGATGTGCTCATCTTCTTGAAGCCCGCGAACCTCGCGCCCTTCGCGGCGGCCTGCTCGAGCTGAGCGGTTTTGTTCTCACGAATCTTAACCATGGCCTACACCGTCCTAATGCGCGGGTTGATGAGCAGGTAGAGCATATCAACCACGATGTTGATGATGACAAAGGCCAACGCCACCACGACGACGACGCCCTGGACGAGCATGATCTCGCCGCCGGTGATGCCCTGCTGGATGAGCGTGCCCATGCCGGGCAGGGCGAAGATGACCTCGATGACCACGGCGCCGCCCATGAGGTAGCCGATCTTCAGGCCGAGCGTGGTGATGGGCGTGATGAGGGCGTTGCGCAGCACGTTGCGGGCGATGACGATGTTCTCAGGGATGCCGCCGCCGCGCGCGGTCTTGACGTAGTCCTTATCGAGCTCCTCGACCATCGCCGTACGCACGATACGGGTCATCTGGCCGATGACGGGGAACGCCAGTGCGATGGCCGGCATGAGCATGCGGCCGAAGTAACCCGCCGGATTGGCGAACAGGTCCGGCAGCGCTCCCGAAGACGGGAACACGCGGGTGAGCCCGCCCAGGGTGACCGCGAGGATGAGCAGGACCGCGAGCCAGAACGACGGCGTCGCGATGCCTGCGATCGATATCACGCGGATGATCTGGTCGGGCCATCGGTCTCTGTACAGGGCCGAAATGACGCCGAGCGTGAACGAGAACACAGCCGCCAAAAGCAGGCCGAAGAACGTGAGCTGCATCGTGATGGGCAGCGCGGAAGCGATGGCGGTGGCCACCGGGGTCTGGCGGCTGCCGTAGGTGCCCAGGTCTCCCTGGACGAGACCGGCGATGTAGTCGACGTAGCGCACCGGCCACGGGTCGTTCATGCCGTGCTCATCCATGTACTGCTCGACCTGCTCCGGGGACGCGCCCTCGCCGAGGACGGTGCGCGCCGGGATGGACGGGTCGGTGAAGGACATGAGGAAAAACACCAGCAGGGTGACGCCCAGGGCCATGATCGGCAACGCGATGAGGCGTCGGCCGATAAGGCGCAACAGGTTATTCATAGCTCTCCCCTCTCCTATGTTCCCTTACGAATGGAAGGGCCCGGGCATACCTGATGTGCCCGGGCCCTGTTCCGCCTCAGCGTCTCCTCAGTTGCAGACGCATTCGCCAATACAGCTGGGAGACGACCATCGACATGGGTTAGGCCGAAACCGTCTTGCAGCCGATGAAGCTCATGCCGGTCGTGCCGATGCCCTCGAAGCCCTCGATGGCGGTGCCGTTGGGCGCCGTCGCCGGGTCGGCCCAAGAAGCGGTGACCGTCTGGACGTGGACGAGCGGGTACAGGACGCAGTTGTCCGCGATGATGTCGTAGACCTGCTTCCAGGTTGCCTGCTGCTCGTCGCCGGACTGACCGAGAGCGGTGTTCATGAGCTCGCGGATCTGGGCGAACTCAGCGGACTCGCCCCAACCGGTACGGGTCTGCTGCCAGACGTTGTCGCCGTACCACCAGTTGAGGAGCAGGTCGGGGTCGGCGCCCCAGCAGCTCGGGTCGCCCGGGGCGATGAGGATGTCGAAGTCATCCGAACCGCCGTCGATGGCGGCGTAGGTGGCCTGCGAGGTCTCGGTGCGGATCTCGACGGTGAAGCCGAGGGCCTCGAGGTCCTGCTGGGCCTGGATGCCCATCTGCTCGGCCTGCGTGTTGTCCGTGGTACGGATCACGAGGCTGCCGGGCGTCACGCCGGCCTCGGTGAGCAGGGACTTGGCCTGGTCGACATCATAGGTGTAGACCGTGGCGGCCTCCTGGTAGTTCGGGAAGTCCTGCGGGATGTAGGACTTGGCGGCGGTGGCGAGACCGGTGAAGATGTTCTCGATCATCTGGTCGGTGTTCAGGGCGTACATCACGGCCTTGCGGGCGGTGACGTTGTCCCACGGGGCCTTGGTGGTGTTGAACATGATGAAGCGGGTGCCGAAGCCCTGGACCTTGTCGACCTTGCAGCCCTCGCCCTCGATGGTGTCGATGGCGTCGGCGGTGACGGACTCCATGACGAGCGTGGTGCCCTGCTGCTGGGCGGTCATACGGGCGGTGGCGTCGGTCAGGATGTCGTAGTGCAGGCCCGCGTCCTCAGCCGGGTAGTCGCCGTTGTAGTCGGGGTTCGGGACGAGGTCGACCGTGTTGTCGGTGATCGCGTCGTACATCCACGGGCCGGAGCCGACGGGGGTGTCGGCGAGCTCGTCATCCGTGATACCTGCCGGGAAGACGCGGACGAGCGCCAGGCGCTCCTTCAGCAGCGAGAAGTTGGCGATGGTGGTGGTGACGGTGATGGTGGTGTCGTCGGTTGCCTCGAGCGACTCGATCGGGGTCAGGAACGCCGCGTAGGTGGCGTTGGCCTTCGTGCGGTCGAAGGACTCCACGATGTCCTCGGTGGTCACGTCGTCGCCGGTGGAGAACTTGGCGCCCTCGCGGATCGTGATGGTGAAGTGCGTGTCGTCGGTCTGCTCGGGATCGCCCGCGGCGAGCTCGTTGAACGTGCTGTAGTCATGCGGGTCGGTGCCGTAGAGGCCCTCGAGAACATGCCAGTTGGCGCCTAGGCAGAACGCCGAGGAGGTCGAGGTCGGGTTGTAATCCGACGGAGCGTACGCGGAGCCGGCGGTGATGGTGCCGCCGCCCTCGGTGCCGCCCATCGTGCTGCCGCCCGACGTGGTGTTCCCACCGCAGCCCGCCAGGCCGAGGCCGGCGACCGCGGCGGTGACGCCGGCGGCACCGAGGAACGTGCGACGGGACAGGCTTCTACTCATCAGTTCGCGCATGGAAACTCCAATCGTCAGGGCGCGCACCCGACCATGCTGTGCGGGCGCGCTTAGGATGCTATTAACATACTTGTTACAACCACTTAACAAACGGGCTTCTCGGCGAGAGGGGGTATTGCCGTCTTGAACGGTATCCGCAGGTAAATCAATCATTTAAGTTGACAATCGCACTGGTATCATCTCTTCTGATACCAGTTGGCATCGCATCTGTACAACCAGTTGGAGCGCCGTCCATCTTGACACGACACGTATTGCCTGCTAACTGCACGAAATATATCTTTGTGCGCTATGCGTCCCGCTGCTCGGCGCCCTCCCCCGCATGCTGCCCGGCACCCCGCTCGGCATCCCAGGCGCGCAGCGTGTCGAACACCGCCTGCGCCACCTCGCGCGGCACGCCCTTGACGCTCGCGATGTCCTCCGCGCTGGCGGCGCGCAGGCGCTTCATCGAGCCGAAGTGCCGCATGATGGCCTTCTTGCGCGTGGGCCCCACACCCTCCACCTCGTCGAGCACCGATACCGTCATGGCCTTGTCGCGCAGCTCCCGGTGGAACGTGATGGCGAAGCGGTGCGCCTCGTCGCGCACCTGCTTGATGAGGTAGAGCGAGGCGGAACCGTTGGGCAGCACCACGGGCGTGTCGTCCCAAGGGACGAAGACCTCCTCGTCCGCCTTGGCGAGGCCGCACACGGGGATGTCGAGCCCCAACTCGCCGAGCTGCGTCAGGGCCGCCGTGAGCTGGGGCTTGCCACCGTCCACCACGAGCAGGTCCGGACGGCTGCCAAAGCGCTCGTCCGCCATGCGCTCCGGCGCGTAGCGGCGGCCGAGCACCTCCTGCATGGAGAGGAAGTCGTTGGCCTCGCCCGTGACGCTCCGGATGCGGAAGCGTCGGTATTGGGACTTGTCGGGCCTGCCGTTGGTGAAAACCACCATCGATGCCACGGTGAAGCGCCCGTGGATGGTGGAGATGTCGAAGCACTCGATGCGCAGCGGCGGTGCCGGCAGCGCGAGCGCGCTCTCGAGCTCGAGCAGGGCCTGGTTCGTACGGTCGTCGGCGTATCCGGTGCGCATCATGTAGCGCATGAGGGCGTGCCGGGCGTTGCGCTCGCACATCTCCAGCAGGTGGCGCTTCTCGCCGCGCTGCGGGCGGTGGATCTGACATGCGCGTCCGCGCTTGCCGGCGAGCCACTCCCCCACGACCGCGGCGTCGGCTAGGTCGATGGCCACGTCCACCTCGGCGGGGATGTCCGCCGTCTCGTCGTAATAGCGCTTGATAAAGCCGCCGACGAGCTCCTCCTCGTCCACATCGAGCCCCTTGTCGAGGATGAACTCGCAGCTGCGGACCGTGCGCCCCTCGCGCACGGCGAAGACGCACGCGCCGGCGATGGTCTCCTCGCGGTAGAAGCCGATGACGTCGATGTCGACGCGCGAGGGGAAGACGACCTGCTGGCGGTCGTCGAGCCCGTCGATGACCTCGAGACGGCGCTTGATGCGGGCGGCGCGCTCGAAATCGAGATCGGAGGCGGCCTCGGCCATCTCCGCCTTGAGCTCGCCGGTCACCTCGCTGCGCTTGCCGGATAAGAAGCGCTCCACCCGGCGCACGTTCTTCGCGTACTCCTCGGGCGTGACGGCGCCCACGCACGCGCCGGGCCCGCGCCCCACGTGGTAATCGAAGCAGGGGCGCCCCTTCTCGGCCATGATGAGGCCGAGGATGTCCTCGTCGCCCTTGTGCGCCTCCGCCAGGCGGCGGCAGCGCTTCCACTCTGCGCACGTGGCGATGCAGATGGGGATGACCTTGCGGATCGTGTCGATGGTGTCGCGGGCGGCGCGGCTGTCGGTATAGGGGCCGAAATAGCGCGTGCCCGGCTTATGCCGCTCGCGGGTGTACTTGATGGCGGGAAAGAGATCCCCTTTGGTGAGCGCGATGAAGGGGTAGCTCTTGTCGTCCTTGAAGTCGACGTTGAAATACGGGTGATACTGGCCGATGAGGTTGCGCTCGAGCACAAGGGCCTCGTGCTCGCTCTCGACCACGATATAGTCGAAGCTCCGCACCAGCTGCATCATGAGCGGGATCTTCTGCCGATCGTCGGTCAGCTGTACGTACTGGCGCATGCGGGCGCGCAGGTTCTTGGCCTTGCCCACGTAGATGACGGTGCCCTCGGCATCCTTCCAGAGGTAGCAGCCGGGGCTCGTGGGGACGAGCGCCACCTGCTCGACGAGGCTCGGCTCCACGCCCTCGGCGCTCACCGCCGCACGGGCGGCCGCGGCGCTGCCCGGCAGGGCCCGGTCGAGACCGGCGGGCACCCCCTCGACGGGTGCCTCGGTATCTGCGGGGACACGGGCGCCCGCGCGGTCCGCCCGGTCGCCGCGCTGCCCTGTGCCCTCGGTGCGATAGCGCCCCTTCTCCTCCGCCACGGTCCCGTCCTACCTTCTGCCGGTGACGCGGCCGACCAGCGAGGTGAGAACCGCCGCCTCGGGCAGCTTGGCGATCACCGCGGGCGCGAACGTCACGATGAGAGAGACGATGCCGGCGAGGGCGACGTAGGCGACCGTCTGGATGATGGGTGCCGTGGTGACCGTGCCGTCCGCCGCGTAGCTCACGAGCGGGGCGACGAACGTCTGCAAGAGCTCGAGCACGCCGGCGCCCGCGGCGGCGCCGAGCACGCCGAGGCCCAGGCCGCACACGACGCCGCGTATGATGACCTTGAGATGCAGCCCGCCCAAGCGCCCGCGCATCCAGATGAGCGCCGCGGCGGCCGTGACGCCGTATGAGGCGAGCATGGAGAGCGCGATCTGCGGCATGCCGCCGCCAGCCGCCACGCCGAGGCCGAGCGCCCACGCCATCTCGGCGAGGGCGCCGAGGAGCACGAACGCCGCATAGGGGCGCATGTCGCGCAGTGCCGAGCAGCCCTTCTGGGCGAGCATGCTCACCCCGTAGAGCGGAAGGCTCGGCGCCAGGAAGCGCAGGTACTCGCTCACGAGCTCGACGCCCGCGACGTCGAACTTGCCGGAGCAGTAGATCATGTTGAGCGGGAAGCTGAACACCACGAGGTAACAGGCAAACGGGATGAGCAGGAAGAACTGCTCGGCGATGCCGTCGGCCATGCCGCGCCGCACGCCGGCGAGGTCTCCGGCAGCCGCGTCGCGCGCGAGCTCGGTGTAGAGCGCCGTGTTGAGCGACGCCGAGATGAGGGCGTAGGGCAGGGTGTACCACAGGCGGGCGTAGGCGGCGACCGACGCGCCGGTCTCGGGCTGCACCGCGAGCGCGGCGGAATTCTGAACCGACGCGGTGACCAGCGTGCAGATGGCGGCGAGCACCGTGGGGATCCCGAGCGCGAGCGTCTTTTTGAGCATGGGGTCCCTAAGGTCGATGCGCAGCCGCGGCCGGATACCGAACTTGCCGAGCGCCGGGATCTGGCAGGCCATCTGCACAAACACGCCGAGCGTGGTGCCGACGGCGACCACCGTGATGGCGAGCCCGCTGCTGACGAGCTCCAGCACCGGGAAGAGCAGGAAGCTCACGATGACGACGACGTTGTTCAAGACGGGCGCGAAGTTGGACCAGAAGTAGTCGCGGTGCGCGTTGAGCACGCCCGAGAACACCGAACCCAGGCCGTAGAACAGGATCTGGATCGCGAAGATGCGGAAGAAGTAGACCGCGACGTCGAGCTCCTCGCCCGCGCTCATGAACGCCTGCGTCCAGATAAGGCCCGGGGCGAACACGATCGCGGCAACGGATACGGCGCCCAGAAGCACGAGCAGGATCGACAGCAGGTTGGACACGTAGGCGTTGGCGCCCGCGCGCCCGCCCTCGCGCCGCGCCTCCATGTAGACCGGCAGAAACGCGGTGACGAGCATGCCGCCCACCACGAGCTCGTAGAGCATGTTGGGCAGGTTGTTGGCGATGTTGTACGACGAGGCGATGAACGACACGCCGAAGGCGAGGCCCATGGCCCATGTGCGCACGAAACCGGTGATGCGGGAGACGATGATGAGGCCGGTCATGAGGCCGGCGGAGCGGCCGACGCTCGCGTAGTCGCCGGCGGATGCGAAATCGTCCTCGCCCGCGTCCGCGGCGTCCCTCGTGCGCGCGTCTTCGGCGGCGGGCGCACCCTGCGCCGGGGATGTGCCTGCGGTCGCCCCGGGCGAGACGGGCGCCTGCGGCGTCAGGTGCGCGGCGGGTGCGGCCCTGCGGGCGGCGTCGGAGGCACCGGCGTGGGCGCGCGCCGCGGCGGCGATGAAGATCGCCGTCTCGTCGGGCCGGGGCGCCGACGGGACCTGCGCGGTCCGCGCCGATGGCGCGGCGCCGGTCTCAAGCGTCTTGAAATGCCGCCCCCGGGGCCGCCCCTCGGATACCTCGCCCATAGCTTCTATCCCTCCTGCGTGATGGCGGCGATGCGCGCCCCACAGAACGCAACGAGCGCATCCGGCGCGAGCTCGAGCTGAAGCCCGCGCTTGCCGCCCGAGATCATGATCGTGTCGAACAGTTGGCAGGTCTCATCGATGACCGTGGGGAACCGCTTTTTCATCCCCACAGGCGAGCAGCCGCCCCGCACGTAGCCCGTCGTGGGCGTGAGCGCGCGCAACGGCAGCATCGAGAGCGCCTTCACCCCCACCGCCTTGGCGGCGCGCTTGAGGTCGAGCTCTTGGTCGACCGGGATGCAGCACACGACGTGCGCGCCTTCGGGCGAGACCGTCACGAGCGTCTTGAAGACCTGGTCGGGGTCCTCGCCCAGCTGCGCGGCGATGCGCGCGCCGGAGAAGTCATCGTCGTCGTGCACGTAGGTGTGCACGGTATAGGCGATGCCCGCGCGCTCGAGCTCGCGCATGGCGTTGGTTTTCTTTACCGCCGCTGCCATGGGCCGCCGCGCGACTACACCGGGCTGCCGCCGCCGCACGGCATGCCGCCGTACGTGACGCTCGTGGTGATGACGCCCGTGCTGTAATCGCTCGCGTGCGTGATCCTGCCGCCGCCGATGTAGACGGCGACGTGGTAGATGCTGCCGGGAGAACCCCAGAACACCAGGTCGCCCGCGACGAACGTGCTCGGATCGGTCTTGAGGTTGCCGGCGGCGACCACCTGGTTGTACTGCGCCTGCGCAGTGCGGCCGAGGCTGATGCCCGCGCAGCTGTAGGCATAGGTGGTGAGACCGGAGCAGTCGAAGGCAACGCCGGGGCTCATGGCGCCCCAGCCGTAGGCGCAACCCACCTGCGAGTTAGCGACCGACACGATGGTCGCGCGCGCCGCCTGGCTCAGGTTGCCGTTGCCGGCCGTCGAGCCGCCGCCACCGGTATTGCCGCCACCGGTGTCGCTGCCGCCACCCGTGTTGCCACCACCGCCCGTGTTGTCGCCGGCAGGGGGATTCGTCTGGGACCCGCCGTTGTCGGGCGCGGAGGGCGTTTCCTGCTGCGCCTCCTCCTGCTCGCGGCGCGACTCCTCGGCGGCCTGGGCGCGCTCGGCTTCGAGCGCCGCCTGGAGCTCACTGGAGAGACCGTTCACGTACGACTCGGCCTCGGACTGGGACGAGGCGAGCTCCTGGGCGCTCGCCGTCTGCTGGGCGAGCAGGTCGGTGAGCTCGGCCTCGCGGTCGGAGAGCTCGGACTGCTGCTCCTCCAGGCTCGCCTGCAGCTCGCGCACGCCGTCGATGCGCGCGGACTGGGCGTCGGCCACCTTGCCCGCATAGAACATGCGCGACGTGAGCTCATCGAACGAGGCGGACGAGAGCAGCACCTGGGCGAGCGACACCCCGCCGTTCTTATAATCGGCCGTCACCTGCTGGGCGAGCTCGTCTTGGGCGCCCGCGAGCTCGCGGGCGGTCTGGGCGACCTCCGTCTCGAGCTCGGAGATGCGCGCCTGGGTGTCGGCGAGCTCCTGCTCGGTGGTCGCGGCCGTCGCCTGCGCCATCTCGAGCTGGCGGGTGAGCTCGGTCAGGCGCTCTTTGGCGGCCTCGAGCTCGGAGGAGGTGCTCGCCTCGTCATCTGCCCGCGCGATGGCGGGGGCAAAGCCTAAGGGAGCGGCTACCATGGCCGCGGAGAGCGCGACGACGATGCCGCGACGGACCCAGGGCAGGGCTGCGCGGGCGGAGAGGCGGCTGCGATTGAGCTTCATACCGATGCCTTTCTACCAGATGGGGGCATACACGGTACCCCCCATCTTATCAGCGAATCGCCGCCCCTAGGAACACTCCACAATGCGGTAAGGTTACGCCTCCATCCTCGCGCGGTCGCGCTCGAGGATGGGACCGAGGAATTTGCCCGTGTAGCTCTCGGGGCAGGCGGCGACCTGCTCGGGCGTGCCGGAGACCACGATGCGCCCGCCGCGCACGCCGCCCTCGGGGCCGAGGTCGATGATGCGGTCCGCCACCTTGATGACGTCGAGGTTGTGCTCGATGACAAGCACGGTGTTGCCGGCGTCGACCAGGCGCTGGAGCACGTCGATGAGCTGGCGCACGTCCTCGAAGTGCAGGCCCGTCGTCGGCTCGTCCAAGATGTAGAACGTGCGCCCCGTCTGCTTGCGGTGCAGCTCCTTGGCGAGCTTCACGCGCTGCGCCTCGCCGCCGGAGAGCGTCGTGGCGGGCTGGCCCAGCCGTACGTAGCCGAGGCCCACATCGTAGAGCGTCTGCAGCTTGCGCTTGATCTGCGGGATGCTGCCGAAAAACGCGAGCGCCTCGGTCACGGACATGTCGAGCACGTCCGAGATGTTCTTGCCGCGATACGTCACCTCGAGCGTCTCGCGGTTGTAGCGCTTGCCGCCGCAGACCTCGCACGGCACGTAGATATCGGGCAGGAAGTGCATCTCGATCTTGATCTGGCCGTCGCCCTTGCAGGCCTCGCAGCGGCCGCCCGAGACGTTGAAGCTGAAGCGCCCGGGCGAGTAGCCGCGCGCCTTGGACTCCGGCACGCTCGCAAAGAGGGCGCGCAGGTCGTCCCACAGACCGATGTAGGTCGCCGGGTTCGAGCGCGGCGTACGGCCGATGGGCGACTGGTCGATGTCGATGACCTTGTCGATTTCCTCGATGCCCTCGAGCTTCTTATACGGACCCACGGGACGGCCCGAGCGGTGGATGGCGTTGGTGAGCGCGGGCGCGATGGTGTCGGTCACCAGACTCGACTTGCCCGAACCGGAGACGCCCGTCACCACCGTGAACGTGCCGAACTCGATCTTTGCCGTCACGTTCTTGAGGTTGTTGGCGCGCGCCCCCATGATGGTGAGCGCGCCGCGACCGGGGCGGCGGCGCTCGGCGGGCAGCTCGACCATGCGCGCGCCGGTCAGGTACTGGCCGGTGAGCGAATCGGGGCACGCCATGATCTCTTCCGGCGTGCCCGCGCACACCACGCGCCCGCCGTTCTCGCCCGCGCCGGGGCCCATGTCGATCACGTAGTCCGCCGCACGGATCGTGTCCTCGTCGTGCTCGACCACGATGACGGTGTTGCCGAGGTCGCGCAGGCGCTCGAGCGTGGCGATGAGGCGCTCGTTGTCGCGCTGGTGGAGGCCGATCGAGGGCTCGTCCAAGATGTAGAGCACGCCCATGAGGCCGGCGCCGATCTGCGTGGCCAGGCGGATGCGCTGCGCCTCGCCGCCGGAGAGCGTGGCGGAGGCGCGGTCGAGCGTGAGGTAGTCGAGGCCCACGTCGACCAAGAAGCGCAGGCGCTCCACGATCTCCTTCACGATGCGGCCGCCGATGAACTGCTGGCGCTCGGTAAGCTCGAGCGCCTCGAAGAACTCGAGCGATTCGCGGCACGACAGGCAGCACACGTCGTAGATGGACTTGTCGCCCACCGTGACGGCGAGCATCTCGGGGCGCAGGCGCGCGCCGTGGCATGCGCGGCAGGGCTCCTCGCGGATGTACTTCTCGAGGCGCGCCTTGGTGTTCTCGTTCGTCGTCTCGATATAGCGCTCGTAGAGGATGTTGCGGACGCCGGAGTACTTGGTGAACCAGTGCGTGTCGCGACCGTCCTGCGTGTGGTAGTCGACGCGCATCTTCTTATCGCCCAGACCGTCCAGAAAGACCTTCTTCACGCGCGGCGGCAGGTCGCGCCACGGCGTGGCGGGATCGACCTTCAGGTGCTTGGCGAGCGCGCGGAAGATCTGCGGGTAGTAGTTCGACTTACCGAAGAAGCTGCCGAAGACGCCGTCCTCGATGGAGAGCGCGGGGTCCTCGATCAGGGCCTCGGCGTCGACGACCTTCTTGAAGCCCAGTCCGTCGCACGCGGGGCAGGCGCCGTAGGGAGCGTTGAACGAGAAGTCGCGCGGCTGCAGGTCGTCGATGGAGTGACCGTGCTCGGGGCAGGCGAGCGCGAGCGAATAGGTGAGGAGCTCCCCCTCGGTGCCCTCGGGCGCGTCGCGGCCGGGCAGAAGGTACACGGCCACGCGGCCGTGGGCGAGCTTGGTCGCCTGCTCGACGGCCTCGGCGATGCGGCCGACGGAGTTGCCGCGTATGACGATGCGGTCGACGACGACCTCGATGGTATGGCGGAACTTCTTGTCGAGCTCTATGGGGTCGTCGAGCGAGCGCACGTCACCATCGATGCGCACGCGCGAGAACCCCTCGCGCCGAAGGTCGTCGAGAAGCTTGGCGAACTCGCCCTTGCGGTCCGTCACCACCGGGGCGAGCACGAAGGCGCGGCGGCCCTCCCCCGCCTCGAGGATCTTGTCGGCCACCTGGTCGGTCGTCTGCCGCTCGATGACGCGGCCGCATTCCGGGCAGTGCGGCGTGCCGATGCGGGCGAAGAGCAGGCGCAGGTAGTCGTAGATCTCGGTCACGGTACCCACCGTGGAGCGCGGGTTTTTCGACGTCGTCTTCTGGTCGATGGAAACGGCCGGCGAGAGGCCGTCGATGGAGTCGAGGTCGGGCTTGTCCATCTGCCCCAGGAACTGGCGCGCGTAGCTCGAGAGGCTCTCGACGTAGCGGCGCTGGCCCTCGGCGTAGATCGTGTCGAACGCGAGGCTCGACTTGCCCGAGCCGGAGAGGCCCGTGATGACGACGAGCTTGTCGCGCGGGATGGTGACGTCGATATCCCGCAGGTTGTGCTCGCGCGCCCCGCGGATGACGATGGAGGAATCGGACACAGATGACCCCTTTCGGTTCATCGGGTGCACAACGTGTTGCATCGCACCGGCGCGTGGCCGGCTGGCGTTTCAGTGTAGCGCCATTATAAGCGGACAGGTGTTCGCACATCGTTCCGTCACGGGATATTCAATCCTTGTTCGGCGGGTTTCCGCGCGGCGCCCTCGACCGCGCGCACCGCGGCCGCAGCCCTACTCGAGCTCGATGCGCTCCTCCGCCACCACCGCGACCGAGAGCTCGTCCAGCTCGAGGCCGGCACGGCTCAGCGAGCGCGCGAGACGTTCCGCCCGAGGCGCGCGGCCCGCCCCGGCGATCTCGAGCCGCAGCTCGCCGTCCTCCAGCTCGAAGCGGGCGATGCGGTAGTCCGTCCCCTCGACCCAGGCGCTCGCCGCCTCCTGCGCGCGGCGGAGCTCGTCGTTGGCGCGCACGATACCGAAGCTCGTCGTCGCCAGGGAGCCGACGACCGCGAGCGCCATGAGCGCCACGCCGAGATACCAGAGCTCGCGCGCCCTGCCCTCGATGACAGAGAACTCGCGGCGCCCCAGCCCCGCTATCAGGTACACGGCGGCGCCGGCGACCTGGATGGCAACGTAGTTGGTCACGAACAGCAGGAACGACCCCCAGGCCGCGGCGCTCGCGCCCTCGAGGAGCGCCGCGCCCGTCACGCAGAGCGGCGGCACGATGGAGGCGGATATGGCGATGCCGGGCACCGCATCGGGGATATCGCGCCGGACGCTTGCGAGCGCCGCCACGAAGCCCGAGGCGAGCGCGATGATGAGGTCGACGAGTCGCGGCGAGGTGCGCGCGAGCACCTGCGTGTTGGTGCTCATGTCGACAGCGACGGGGATGATGGCGGTCACACCGACCGCAACGAGGATGACGACGCCCATGCCGCAGAGCGTGAGGACGAACGTCTGGAGCGTCTTGAGGGGCCGGCCGAGGGCGGCGGCAAGGGCCGTCCCGAGCATGGGCGACATCAGGGGCGCCACCAGCATGGCGCCGATGATGGTCGTGGCCGAGTCCGCCGCCACGCCCGCCGTGGCGATGACGGCCGCGGTGACGAGCCTCAGGAAAAACGACGAGTACTGGCGCAGGGGCTCGTCGACCCGCACGAACCCCGCGCGCTCCGCAGCGATCACGACATCGGGCTCGAGCGGACCGCCGAGCAGAATCCTGGCAAACCACGGCATGGCTCGTCCTACCTGAGGAGATACGCGTCCGTCACCTCGCCATAATAGGCGGTGTGGCAGAGGCCCTCCCCGGCGGCGGCGCCGTAGATGCCGTCGCGGAGCTCGGCGGGCATGAGGGAGGTGTCCTGATCGCGCCGGTAGATGATGCGGCACTCGAGCGTGAGGGGCAGCTCGCGGATGGCGGGCGCGTCCACGGTCTCGCCGTCGACCAGGGTGAGCCCGAGCTCGGCGACCTTATCGGTATCGCGCCCGCTTCTGGAGCCGCAGAAACCGAGGATGCGCCGCACGCGCCGGTCGGCTCCGTCATCGCCTGTCGGCACCGGCACGTTCACCGTGAAGCAGTCGGCGCGCTCGAGCAGCTCGTGCGTGTAGCGGTCCTGTCGGATATAGGCGATAAAGACGGGCTTGCGCCATTCGATACCGAGCATGCCCCAGCCGATGGTCATCGGGTTCACCGTGCCGTCGACCTTAACCGTGACGAGCGCGCCCGGCGTGAGCGCCCCCAGGATCTCGCCCGCATGCTCCAGCACGTCTATCTTCTCGCGCACCGTCGTACCTCCTCTATCGATAGGCGCATGCACCCGCCCCGTCGCGCCGGATGCCCGGGCGCCGGATGCAGGATGCCCTAGTGATGGCAGGCATGCTCCTCGCCCATAGCGGGAAGCTCGCCCGCCGCCGCCTTCGCGGCGACATCGCCCACCCTCGGGGTCGCGGCGTCGTAGAGCACGGTGATGCCCGCCTGCGCAAAGCCCGCCAGGGGGCGCATGCCCATCCCGGCGGCGACGATAGCGTCGATACCCGCATCGGCGAGCAGGCCGACGGGACGCAGGCAGCCGCCCTCCTCATGGGGCGGGTTATCGATGATCTCGGTGTCGGTGACCCGGCCGTCCTCGACCGTCACGACGGTAAAGCAGTCGCAGTGGCCGAAGTGCCCCGAGCGCTCGCAGTCGAGCCCGCCCGCACCGATGGTAGGGATAGCGATCTTCATGCGGTTTTCCTCTCTGTCCGGCGCCTTCCGGGCGCCTCGTCGTGCTAACCGATAGTTTTCCCCTTAAGCGCGCCATGCTATGCACCGCGTTTTCCGTGAACGGCGGCACCGTAATTGGTTGTTCTTTAGTGCCATTTGTGGGCGCCTCATGGTTCCGGGCGGCTCCGGCCATCGGACGGGCGGCGGGCGGTGGCCGTTGGGTAGGATGGAGGTACCGACAGACCACAGGGGCGCCGCGCGGCATCGCACCGCGCGTGCGTCCCTCTTCGTGTGCAAAGGGGGCGACATGCTCATCAACCTCATCCTCATCGCCTGCGGCTTCGCACTGCTCATCGCGGGCGCCAACGCACTCGTGGACGGCGCCTGCGGCATCGCGCGGCGCCTCGGGCTCCCCGACCGCGTGACCGGCCTCACCGTCGTCGCCGTGGGCACCGCCGCCCCGGAACTCGTCGTGGGCATCACCTCCGCCCTCGAGGGCCATGCCGACATGGCGTTCGGCAACGTCGCCGGCAGCTGCCTCGCCAACCTGCTCCTCATCCTCGGGCTCTCGGCGACCATCACGCCGCTTGCGCTCGGACGGCGCACCGTCCGCTTCGAGATCCCCGCCTCGCTGGCCGCCATCGGGGCGCTCGTCGCATTCGCCAACACCGGAGGGGCCCTCACGGCGCTCGAGGGCGCCGTGCTGCTCGCGGGTTTCATCGCCTTCATGGCCTGCACCGTGCGGGCGGGCCTGAAGGAGGGTGCGGCGTCAGCGGAGAGCGGCCTCGCCTCGGCGGCGGATGCCGAAAGCGGAGCCGGTGCCGCCCCCGCGGCGGCCGAGGCCGCGCCGGCGGCAGACGACGGGCTCGACGCCCTCGGCCGCATCAAGGCCGTCGCCGGCGCGCTCGCCGCGCACCCGCTGGGCGCCGCCCTCTTCATCGCAGGAGGCATCGCGCTCCTCAAGGTGGGCGCCGACCTCGTCATCACGCACAGCGTCGCCGTGGCGTCGGCCGTCGGCATCTCCGAGCGCGTCATCGGCATCACGGTCATCGCCCTCGGCACCTGCCTGCCCGAGCTCATCACGAGCGTCGTGGCGGCCTTTCGCGGCAACACCGACCTCGCCGTGGGCAACGTCGTGGGGTCGAACGTCACCAACGTGCTCCTCGTCATGGGCGCGCCGGCCCTCGTGGCGACCGTGCCCTACGGGGCCTCCTACAACCTCGACTTCGGCCTGCTCGCGCTCTTCACCGCCGTCCTCGCCGGCTTTGCCCACACGGGCGCGCGCGGGCGGATGAGCCGCGCGGGCGGCGGCGTCTTCGTCGTGCTCTACGCGGCCTATCTCGGCCTCGCCCTCATCGTATAGGCTCCCACCGAGCGCCTATCCCAGCGGCCCGCCGTACCAGTGCTCGATGAGGTGACGGGCGATGGAGGCGCGGCCGGGGAGCTCGAGGCGCTCCCCCGCGACGGCGCGCGCGAGCTCCTCGCGCGTGAACCAGCGCGCATCCGAGACCTCGTCGTGGTCGACGGCGATCGCCGTCGTCGCGGCGTGCGCCGTGAAGCCGAGCATGAGCGACGCGGGAAACGGCCACGGCTGGGACCCCAGGTAGCTAACCGTATCGAGCACGACGCCCGTCTCCTCCTCCGCCTCGCGGCGCACGGCGTGCTCTAGGCTCTCCCCCGTCTCGACAAAACCCGCCGACACCGAGTAGAAGCGCTCGCGCCACGCCGTGTTGTGCTGCAGGAGGATGCGGTCCCGATCGTCGACGATGGCGGTGATGATCGCCGGCTCGATGCGCGGAAAGAGGAGCCGCCGCCCGTCCGCCTCACCCGTGCACGCCTGCGCCCAGCCGGCGAGCGCCGGGCGCACCGGGGCGCCGCAGGAGGGGCAGAACCGCTGGTGCGCGTGCCACATGGCGACGGCGACCGCGCTCGTGGCGAGCCCGGCGTCGCGCGGGGTCGCGCACGGGGCGAACGACCGGAGCTCGATCCAGTCGAAGTCGCGGAGCGCCCGTACGGCGAAGGAGCCGTCGGAGCGTCCGAGGTCCGCGTCCACATGGGCGCGCGCCTCGGGCCGGGGCGCGGCGGGACCCTCCGCCGCCCGCGTGATGTCGAGGGCGATATACGGCGTCTTGGACTCGGAAGCGCGATCGACACCGAGGTAGATGGCGATGCAACCCGGGCGGCGGGCCTCCTCGCGCACCGCCTCGGCGGAAAGGAGCGCCAGCGCCAAGGGGCCGGTCGGCGCCGCCGCGTCGGGGCGGGGCGCCGCCGGGTCGTCGGCGCAGACGAGCGCGCCCGGGGCATCGGCGCCGCTCCTTTTGGGCACCGCCACGAGCCCGTGGTTCACCAGCATGACGCGCGTCGCCGCGTCCTCGAGCAACCGCTCGATCAGGCCCTCCTCCCCGCGGCGCGCCACATCGTAATCGACCGTCGTCTGCGCGAGCAGCAGCCGGTCCATAAACGTCGTCGGGGCGGCGGGGTTCATCTCGCCCGTGTCCATCGCTCGGGCTCCTTTCACGCGGGGCAGGGGTGCATCGCGCCTATCATACCGCGTCGCACCCCGCCGCCGCACCGCCCCTAGAGCGCCGTCGCCCCGCGTTCCCCGGTACGGATGCGCACCGCCTCCTCGACCGGCGACACGAAGATCTTGCCGTCGCCCACCTCGCCGGTCTGCGCCACGCTACAGATAACGTCGATGAGCGCGTCCACCGCGCGGTCCTCCACGACCAGCACGACCTTCACCTTGGGCACCATGTTGAGCAGGATCTCGGTCCCCCGGTAGTACTCCCGCCAGCCGTGCTGGTTGCCGAAGCCCTGGACCTCCGCGATGGTCATGCCCGTCACCCCCGCCTCGACCAGGGCGTCCTTCAAGGGCTCGAGCATCTCGGGCCTCACGATTGCCGTAATCTGCTTCATCGCCATAGGGTTCCTCCCCGTATCCTCTTGCTGCCATGCATCCATAACCGCCGCCGCTACGCGTCGAGCCCCGTGTAGGCCGGGTACGCGCTCTCGCCGTGCGTCGCCACGTCGAGGCCGAGCGCCTCCTCGGCATCCGTCACGCGCAGGCGGCCGCCAAACGCCGCCCGCACCGCCGCGATCAGCACCGCATCGAGCACGAGCACGATGAGAAGCGTCACCGCGATGCCGAGCACCTGGCTCGCGAGCAGCGTGGCGTCACCCGTGTAGATGAGGCCGCCGTGCCCCGTCCACGAGAGCTCCGGCAGGCAGAAGACGCCCGTGAGCACACCGCCCAAGATGCCGCCGATGCCATGGCAGCCAAACGCGTCGAGCGCGTCATCGTACCCGAAGTGCGCCTTCAGGTGCGCGATCGCCAGATAGCACACGGGCGAGACGATGAGCCCCATGACGACCGCGGCCCACGGCTCGACGAAGCCCGCCGCCGGCGTGACCACCACAAGCCCCGCGACCAGTCCGGTGCAGGCGCCCACCAGCGTGGGCTTGCCGGTTGCGACGCGCTCGACGACCATCCACGACGCGAGCCCGGCGGCAGACGACGCCACGGTGTTCAGGATCGCGAGGGCAGCCACGCCGTCGGCTGCGAACGCCGACCCGCCGTTGAAGCCGAACCAACCGAACCAGAGCAGACCCGCCCCCAGAGCCACAAAGGGAACGTTGTGCGGGCGGTACGTCTTGAGACCGAAGCCCTTGCGGGCGCCGAGCGCAAGGCAGAGCACAAGGCCCGTGACGCCCGAGCTGATATGGACCACATCGCCGCCGGCGAAGTCGAGGGCGCCGATGATGCCGCCGATGAGCGAGCCCTCACCGCCCCAGACCATATGGGCGAGCGGCGCGTACACCACAAGCGACCACACGGCGATAAAGGCCGCCACCGCGCCGAAGCGCATGCGCCCGGCGACCGAGCCGGTCACGATGGCGCAGGTGATGAGCGCGAAGGCCATCTGGAACGTGATGTCGACAAGCGAGGGGTACACCGCCCCGTCGCCCGCGCTCTCCGAGAGCATCCCCGCGACCGCACCGGAAAGGCCGAATTGGTCGAATCCGCCGATGACAGGGTCGGTCCCATCGCCGCCATAGGCGATCGACCAGCCGGCGACCACCCACGTGAGCCCCACGATGCCGATGACCGCGAAACTCATGAGCATGGTGTTGATAACGTTCTTCCTGCGCGAGAGGCCTCCGTAAAAGAAGGCGAGACCGGGCGTCATGAGCAGCACGAGCATGGTGCTCACCATCATGAACGCCGTCGAACCAGAGTCATACATTGCACACCCCCAACGTGATGTCTTCAGGCCATCTCCGACCCCGCTTGGCGCCGATGCGGGCCGGAACACGGTCATGGTAGGCAGCACCCGACGCAGGAAGCGCCACGGCGGCGGCGGTTAACCGACCCTCAACGCGGTCGAAACATCGGAAACCGCCTTGCAACGGATAGGAAAACGGCCGTATGCAAGCAGGAAACAAGCATTCAACGTCCCGGAAACACGGGCTCCGGCCGCCGCGCGCGGCCCGTACAGCCGTCCGCAGCTCCGCAGCTCGACCGTACACTCGCGCGCACATTGCCGCGCGTTTTGCCCGGGCGCCGGGACATTTCTCGCGGCAATGAACCCGGCAATGTACGCGGGAATGTACGGCCGACAAAACCGCTGGTAACGGCCTGTACATATTCTCGCACAATGTACCAGCGGCTCCGTTTTTGCCCCCGCAGCGCATTTCCGGGTGCATTGCGCGCGATATTGTACCGAGGGCCCGGCAAAAGGCCCTGCAATGTACGCGGTGATGTACAGCGGCGAGGGGCGTCAGCCCGCGGGGCGCCGCGGAGGGGTGCACGGGCGGCCGCGGGCCAGAAAATCAACGTTTCCCTAAGCGTGCTCGCGCACCCAGCGGTAGAGCTGCGCCGTCAGGCCGCCCGCGTCACCGCGCATCGTGAGGTAGAACACCGCATGGGCCCCCGCATCGGTTATGGGCACGACGGCGCGCCCGGGCATGGCGTCGCGCTGAAACGGCGCATCGGTCACAAACGTGCAATGCGGGGTGGCATGCGCCAGCTGCGAGAACACCATCCGGTCCGCCTGCTCGATATAGGTGGCCCCCGGGATGGCGCGGTCCACGACGCCGCGCCAGAAGCCGATGTTGGTCATGATGAGAAACGTCTCGCCCGCCAGATCGGCAAAAGAAACCTCCCTGCGTGCGGCGAGCGGGTGGTTGGGCGGCAGCGTGACGGCGAGGTTCTCGCGCATGAGCTCGCAAGACGTAAGGCCGGGCCGGCGCGGGTCGGCGCAGGTGATGGCAAAGTCGCTCGCCCCCGCGACCACCTGGCGCAGCGCCTCGCGCTCCTCGACCGTCTCATAGGTGAGAGTCTCCCGCGGGAAGCGCTCCATGGCGAGCGCCGTCAGGCGCCAGAGCGGCGCCGGCGCAACCGTCGAGACGTGGAGCGCGCGGGCGCGCTCGGCGATGGCAGCCACATTGGCGCGCAGCACGCGCTCATCGCGAAGGATCGCCCGCGCCCCCTCAACTGCCGCGCGGCCGCAATCGTTAAGCGCGACGCGTCTCCCCGCCCGTTCGAAAAGCGCGCAGCCAAGCTCCGCCTCGAGCCGCTTGATAGAGCGGCTGAGTGCGGGCTGCGAGATGTGCAGCTCCTCGGCGGCGGCAGACATCGTGCCCAAGCGTTCGATCGCATCGAGCTGACGCATCTGCTCCAACTCCACGGTTGCCCCCTCAGGCGGCCGACAGCGGACCGCACTTCTCATAGCCGCTCCTTATATGCATGACATGCATATAACGTACCTCTCTTTGCATTGTACACCTACGGTTTTAGATGCGATGCTATGCACATACAGAAACAAGCGCCTTACCCGGGCGCGTACGAGAAAGGATTGACCATGTCCACCAACGTACCAACCTTCCCCTTGACGAGCGGCACCGAGATCCCCGCCATGGGCTACGGCGTCTTCCAGATGACCTCCGCCGAGGTCGAGAAGCACCTGCCCGAGGCACTCGCCGCGGGGTACACCCACATCGACACCGCGAACGCGTACTTCAACGAGGTCGCGGTCGGCCGCGCCATCAAGGCATCCGGCGTCGCGCGCGAGGACTTCTTCGTCACGACGAAGCTCTTCCCGCAGAGCTACCCCTACGAGCAATGCGGGCGGGACATCGATGCCACGCTCCAGCGCCTCGATATGGATTACGTCGACCTCCTGCTCTTCCACCAGCCCTACGGCGACTACGTCTCCGGCTGGAAGGCGATGGAGGGGGCGGTGCGCGCGGGCAAGGTGCGCGCCATCGGCCTCTCGAACTTCCCCATCCACAAGATCGACGAGATCCTCGCCGTCGCGACCATCAAGCCCGCCGTGCTGCAGGTAGAGATCAACCCGTACTGCAACCAGCACGAGCTCAAGGCGGCGCTCGCCGAGCGCGGTCTTGGCGATGTCGTCTTCGAGGGCTGGTATCCGCTCGGCCACGGCGATGCCAACCTCATGGCCGAGCCCCTCTTCGCGGAGCTCGCCCAGAAGTACGGCAAGACCCCCGCGCAGATCATCCTGCGCTGGAGCTACCAGGAGGGCAACGTCACGTTCCCCAAGACGCTCAACGCCGACCACATGCGCGACAACATCGATATCTTCGACTTCGAGCTCGCCGCAGACGAGATGGCGCGCGTGAACGCGCTGCCGCAGCACCCCTACTACCACGTGCCCGAGCAGGCGCCGGCGTTCGTGCTCGCCACCAACGATTACTCCCAGCAGGCGTAGCCCCCAGCAAGGCGGGCCGGACCCGTCTTGCCGCCACCGTGCACCGCAGAGCACAGAAAGGAAGCATCATGGAGTTTGTAAAGCTCAACAACGGCGTTGAGATGCCCATGCTCGGATACGGCGTGTTCCAGACGCCGCCGGAGGAGACGGCGCGCTGCGTCGCCGAAGCGCTTCAGGTGGGCTATCGCCTAATCGATACCGCCCAGGCCTACGGCAACGAGGAGGGCGTGGGCGAGGGCATCCGCCAAAGCGGCGTCCCGCGCGACGAGGTCTTCATCACCAGCAAGGTCTGGGTCTCCCAGATGAACTACGAGCGCGCGACCGCCTCGATCGACGCGTCGCTCGAAAAGCTCGGCACCGATCACATCGACCTCATGCTGCTCCATCAGATGATGGGCGACTACCCCGGGGCCTACCGCGCCATGGAAGACGCCTACCGCGCCGGCAAGATCCGCGCGATCGGCGTCTCCAACTGCTATCCGGAGCGCCTCGTGGACCTCTGCACCCTCGCCGAGGTCGTGCCCGCCATCAACCAGATCGAGACGCACCCCTTCCGCCAGCAGGACGCCGCGCACGAGGTCATGGAGCGCTACGGCGTGGTGCACGAGGCGTGGGGCCCGTTCGCCGAGGGCCAGAACGGCATCTTCACCAATGAGGTGCTCACCCGGATCGGCGCCAAGTACGGCAAGACCCCCGCGCAGGTGACGCTCCGCGCCCTCATCCAGAAGGGCGTCGTCGTCATCCCCAAGTCGGTGCACCGCGAGCGCATGGAGCAGAACTTCGACGTGTTCGACTTCACACTCGACGCCGACGACCTGACCGCGTTCGCCACGCTCGAGGACCCGAGCTTCCCGCGCATCTTCGACCACTTCGACCCCAGCACCGTGGGCCGGATGCTCGGCGAGCTCGTAAAGAAGCAGCAGCTCGGCGGCGGTACGCTATACTAGCGCGCGTAACGGGGAGGCAGGGCTCCCTTGGCACATCCCCGGGCATCGTCCGAGCGGATTGCAGCCAGGGATACCCCGCTATGCCCCTCGACCGACCGCGGTCGGCGACCGCGATGGCTGAAAGGTGACGGGACCGTGGCAAAGCTTTACCTCATGCGTCATGGGCAGACGCTCTTCAACGTACTCAAACGCAAGCAGGGCTGGTGCGATTCGCCCTTAACCGAGGCCGGCATCGCGCAGGCGCGCGCGGCGGGCCGGTGGTTTGCGGAGCACGGCGTGATGTTCGACCACGCCTACAGCTCGACTCAGGAGCGCGCCGTCGACACGCTGGAGCTCGTCCTTTCCGAGAACGGGCAGGCGGACCTTCCCTATGAGCGGGTGCGGGGTCTGAAGGAGTGGAACTTCGGGACGTTTGAGGGCCTGACCGAGGACGTGAACCCGCCGCTCCCCTACGGCGACTTCTACGTGCCCTTCGGCGGAGAGGGGGAGATGGCGTTCCGGGAGCGCCTCGTCACGACCATCACCGACCTCATGCGGCGCCCGGGACACGAGTGCGTCCTCATGACGAGCCATGGCGCCGCAGTTGCCCAGTTCCTGCGCGCGCAGGGACCCGAGGCGGAGCAGCGCCTCCGCCACGACGGGAGGCGCATCGGCAACTGCGGCATCACCGTCTACGATTTCGATGCCGCCACCGGGCGCTTCGAGGCGCTCGAGATCATCAATCCCAACGAATAGACAGAGCCCGCGGGGCAGACGGTATCGCGCGCAGAAGGAGGAGGCCATGAAGAGCCGCTTTCTGGGCACGCTCGAGGTGTCGCCCATCGGCATGGGCTGCATGGGGCTCTCCCACGGATACGGGCAGATTCCCGCCCACGACGAGAGCATCGCCGCCATCCGCGCGGCCTACGATGTTGGCTGCACGTTCTTCGACACGGCCGAGGCCTACGGCCCCAACCTCGCGCCCGAGAACCGCGGGCACAACGAGCGTCTGCTCGGCGAGGCACTCGCAGATGTGCGCGACCGCGTCGTCATCGCCACGAAACTCCACCTCAACGTCGACGAGGTCGCGCAGGGCGGCCTCTTTGGGACCATCCGCGCCCATCTCGAGGCCTCGCTCGAGCGCCTGCGCTCGGAGCGCGTGGAGCTCTACTACCTCCACCGCGTGAACCGCGCCATCCCCGTCGAGGACGTCGCCCGCGCCATGGGGCGCCTCATCGACGAGGGCCTCATAGGCGGCTGGGGCCTCTCGCAGGTCGACGTGGACACCATCGCGTCCGCGCACGCGGCCACGCCCCTTACCGCCGTGCAGAACATCTACTCGATGGTCGAGCGCGGGGTGGAGGAGCGCGTCATCCCCTACTGCGCCGCGCACGGCATCGGCGTGGTGCCGTTCTCGCCCATCGCGAGCGGGCTGCTCTCCGGCAAGGTTACGGACGGCACCGCCTTCGAGAAGGTGGATGACGTACGGCAGTTCGTCCCGCAGCTGAGTGCGGAGAACATCGCGGCGAACCGCCCCATCGTGGAACTCCTCCGGGAGGTCGCCGCCGCCAAGGGCGCCACGCCCGCGCAGATCTCGCTCGCCTGGATGCTCAAAAAGGGGGAGAACATCGTACCCATCCCGGGCTCCAAGCGCCGCGAGCGCATCCTCGAGAACCTCGCCGCTTGGAATGTCGAGCTCACCGATGGCGAGTTCGCCGACCTCGAGCGGGCGCTCGGGGCGCTCCCCGTCGCCGGGCATCGCGGTTTTGTGGAGTTCGACGGCGACGGCATGCGCAACTGGAACCGCTGACGAGCCCCGCGTTCCGCTCGCCCGCGTGACCCCCACCCGGCGCCCCTTGTTCTGATGTTCGATACCTGAGCGCGCACGGCGCGCGGCCGCGTACTTGCCGCTGCCGCGCGCTTGCTGCTATAGTCGCGGCACCCGCACCACAGGAGGGACCATGGAACACCCCGCCCGGACAAACGAGGCGCCCCGCATCCCCGCCCCCATCCACGGGGCGCCGGGCGCCGCCGCACTCGAGCTGCGCCCGGCCCGTGCCGCCGACCTCCCCGCGCTCGCCGACATCCTGCGCGACCTCTGGCACACGGATGTTCCGTCGGGCGCCTATGCGCACCTCGAGGGCCTGCACGACGTGCTGTGCTGCCTCGACCGCTCGACCCATCATCTGGTGGCGGCGCTCGACGGCGCACCCGTCGGCATCTGCTGCGGCTGCACGGGCGCGCCCGCCCCGGCGGGGCCCTGGCATGCCGAGGCGACGCGGGCGGCCCGCGCGCTCGACGAACTCGATCCTGAGGCGGCGGCGCAATGGGACGCCTATCGGCGCGCCGCGGAGGACATCAACCGCGCGCTCATCGCCCAAGCGGGCCTTGCCGGCGCGGCCGAGGTCGTGCTCCTGGCCGTGGGCGCCGCCGCGCGCGGCAGGGGGATCGGCCGGGAGCTCCTCGGCCGCATGGAGGCCCTCCTTGCCCAGGGAGGGGCCGTGCGCGCGTTCCTCTGCACCGATACCGATTGCGACTGGCCCTTTTACGAGCGCCTGGGGCTCGCCCGCGTCGCCGCCCACCGCCGCGGCCCCCGGGACCTCGCCGCCCTGCCGACCGAGATGTACGTATACCGCGTGCCGCTCGCGACGCGCGACCGCGCGTAGCGCCTCACCGTGCGCGACGGGCGGGGGCCGCTACGCTTGCGACAGCTCCTCCTCTGTCATGAGGGGGACGGCGGCCTCGCCGCACTGCCCGCAGTTGGCGCAGCCGTTGCAGATGAGACGGCTTCCGCACAGGCGGCAGCGCGCTCGGTAGCGCGGCCGGTAGAGCTCCTCCTCCGGCACGGGCATACCCAACGGATCGGTGAGCTCCCAGGCGATGGGGCGCCCGCGATGCGAGACGCCGGCCTTGTACGCCTGCTCCGCCTGCAGCGCCTTGCCGCGCAACCGGTAGGTGCGCCCGTCCTTTACCAGCACGTTTCCCGTCTCGATGAAGGCGAACGTCACATCATGCGCGCGGCACTGCCGAGAGAGCGCCTGCACCCAGGCGAAGTCGCAGGGCCGCGCGCCGTCGTAATTCTCTCCTCCGCAGATGACCTGCTCGATCTTGCCCGTCGCAAGGTAGGGCTCCGCGTCGACGGGCCCCAGAAACGGCGCGCACATGATGCCGCGATGGCGGGCGGGCGTGGCGAGCAGGATGGGGATGCGCTCTTCGGCCCGGCGCTGGTTCTCGGCCGTGACGTTCAGCATCACGTTCTTCCAACCCGCGCCCCAATCCGCCGGCAGGCACGACGCCATGCGCTCCGGACGCTTCGTCAGAATGAAGAACCGCACGTCCGGCCGCGCATGGATGATATCCCACACCTCGGCGCGCCACGGGTCGGCCTCCTCCACAAAGAAGTCCGACGTCATGCAGATGCGGATGAGCTCGCCCGCGCGCACCTTGTAGCTGCCGTCGCGGTTTTTTGCCAGCGGATAGCGAAACGTGCTCGCGTTCCTGCGGACGAGGGCGCCGTCGAGGCCGCGGGCGCGGTCCATCGTGTACATGTAGCACCGGTCGCAGCCCTCGCTCACCTTGGTGCAGCCGTGCCATGGGTTCCAGATATCGTGCATGCGCCTACCCTCAGCTATGCTCGTTGCCCCGGGGCCTCACGCGCCCATGCGGGCCTTGAAGCCCTCGCCCCACACCCTGAGGGCCTCGATAACGGGCTCGAGGCTCCGCCCCAGGGGCGTGAGCGAGTACTCGACGCGCGGCGGCACCTCGGCAAACACCTCACGGTGCACGAGACCGTCCGCCTCCATGGCGCGCAGCTGGCTCGTGAGCACCTTCTGCGACACATGGCCGACGCTTCGCTGCAGCTCCCCAAAGCGCTTCGTACCGGCCAGGAGGTCGCGGATGATGAGCGGTTTCCATTTATCCCCCATAAGGGCGAGCGTGGTCTCCACGGGACACGCCGGCCACGTGCGCCCCTCGGCGCCGCCCTGCTGCTCTGCCATATACAGCCCCTTTCTCGGCGACATCACAAAACCGTCACATATCGATACAGGATATTCTACGAGGTGACATCCATTACTTACCATAGGGTACCTACTGCACATATTAGTGCTTACTTTCGATTATAGCGCATAGGGCAGACCATGATGGTGCCGGCGGGAGGGCCGCCGGAGCAACCATCAAGACGCCTGCGGGCACCACCCCGCGGGCAGATAGGAGGCCATCATGGCTGAGAACACCACCAAGAAGATCGCCGTCGTCGCCGCAAGCGGGCGCGTGGGCTCGCTCGTCGTCCGGGAGGCGCGCGACCGCGGGTACGACGTCACCGCCATCGTGCGCGAGGAGTGCGCCACACCGGCGCAGCACACCCTCGTCCGCGACGCCCTGGCGCTCACGCCCGAGGACCTCGCCGGCTTCGATGCGGTGGTCGACGCCATCGGCGGTTGGACGCCCGAGACCATTCCCGCCATCACCGACGTCGCGATCTACCTCGCCGACATCCTTGCCGGCACGAATACGCGCCTGATCGTCGTGGGCGGCGCCGGAAGCCTCTTCGTGAACCCCGAGCACACCGCGACAGTCGATCAGGGCACCGACTTCCCCGAGGACTGGAAGCCGCTCTCGGCGGCGCACGGCGCGGCGCTCGCCAACCTCCGTCAGCGCGCGAACGTGAAGTGGACCTACGTCTCCCCCGCCGCCGACTTCCAGGCGGACGGCGCGCGCACCGGTGTCTACACGCTCGCCGGCGAGGAGCTTGCCCTGAACGCCGCCGGTGAGTCGACCGTGAGCTACGCCGACTACGCCATCGCCCTCGTGGACCTTATCGAGAGCGGCGCGCACGTGGGCGAGCGCGTGTCCGTGGTGAGCAAGTAGCGCGGACCGGCGCACGATACCGACGGGCACGAGCGCAGGAGGCGGTCATGCAGCAGGACGAGAGACGTCGCGAGCTTATAGGGGCACTGCTCGCCGAGAGACCGGATGGTCGGGACATCGCGATGCCCGCCGATGAGGACGGGCAGCGCGCCCTGTTGCGCGCGCTCATGAACGTGCGTCCGCCCGCACCGGTGCCGCCCGCAACCATGGCCGTGCAGGACGCCTACCTGATAGAGCGCCTGGCCGAGCGCGGCGGGGCCGTAGATGCCGCCGCGCTCGCGCCCGTCGATGCCTCGGACCCCGTCCTCGGCCGCATCGCCCTCTGGCGCGGCGACATCACGCTCCTCGCCGCGGACGCCATCGTCAACGCGGCGAACAGCCGCCTTCTCGGCTGCTTTGTGCCGGGGCACCACTGCATCGACAACGCGATACACAGCTTTGCGGGCATGGAGCTCCGCCTCTCTTGCGCCAGCATCATGCGCGCCCAGGGACACGAGGAGCCCGCCGGCTGCGTCAAGGTGACGCCCGGCTTCAACCTGCCCGCGCGCCTCGTCTTCCACACCGTGGGCCCCGTCGTGCAGGGCGGCGCGCCCGGGGCGCGCGAGCGGGAGGCCCTCGCGCGCTGCTACCGCGCCTGCCTTGGCGAGGCGACGCGCCGGGGCCTGGGCACCCTCGCCTTCTGCTGCATCTCAACGGGCCTCTTTGGGTTTCCGCAGGACGAGGCCGCGCGCATCGCGGTCGAGACCGTACGCGCCCATCTTGCAACCGCAGACCCCGACCTCAAGGTGGTGTTCGATGTCTTTACTGACCGTGACCAGCGCATCTACCAGGACCTACTCTCAAGAGCTCGCACGGCTTGAGCGGGCGCTCGCCGAGGTCGACGCCATCCTCATCGGGGCGGGCGCCGGACTCTCCACCGCCGCAGGCTACACCTACGCCGGAGAGCGCTTCTACCGCTACTTCGCCGACTTCGCCCGCGCCCACCGCATGACCGATATGTACACGGGCGGCTTCTTCCCCTTCACCTCGGAGGAGGAGCGCTGGGCATACTGGAGCCGCTACATCTGGATCAACCGCTACGCACCCGTGCCGAGCGACCTGTACGCGCAGCTGCACGCGCTCTTGCGCGGCCGCGATTACTTTGTGCTCACCACCAACGTCGACCACTGCTTCCAGCGCACCGGGTTCGCACCCGAGCGGCTCTTCTACACGCAGGGCGACTACGGTCTCTGGCAGTGCAGCGAGCCCTGCCATGCCGCGACCTACGATAACCAAGACGCCGTGCGGCGCATGCTCGAGGCGCAGGGCTGGCGCATCGCCCCGGACGGGGAGCTGCTCCCGCCGGCGGACGGGCGGGAGCCGGGGCGCTTTGTACCGGCATCGCTCATACCGCGCTGCCCTGTCTGCGGACGGCCGATGTCGATGAACCTGCGCGCGGACGACACGTTTGTGGAGGACGAGGGCTGGCACGCCGCGGCAGAGCGCTACCGGGCCTTTTGCGAGAGGCACCGGCATGCGCGCGTGCTCTACCTCGAGCTCGGCGTGGGCGGTAACACGCCCGTCATCATCAAGTTCCCGTTCTGGCGCATGACGGCGGATAACCCGCGGTCCCTCTATGCCTGTGTCAACCACGGGGAGGCCGTGGCGCCCACGTCGATCGCGGACCGCTCTATCCTCCTTGACGGTGACGCCGCGGCCGTGATCGGCGCGCTCGGCTAGGAGCGCCGGCGCACGGGACACAGCGCGCTTCGCCATCGCGGCACGCAGGGGCGGCGGGGATGCGCCCTGTCCGCGGCGCCCTGGCAAACGATTATGATGAAGACGCCATCTCGACCATGGGCACCCGCTTGTGAGGAGAAGACCGTGGCGTACTTCACCTATGGCGAACGCGAGCTCGCCTACCTGCGCTCGCGCGACGCGCGCCTCGCCGACGCCATCGACCGCATCGGCCCCGTGCGGCGCACCGTCGACCCCGACCTCTTCTCGTCGGTTGTGCACCACATCATCGGCCAGCAGATCTCCACCAAAGCGCAGGCGACCATCTGGGCGCGCATGCGGGAGAGCCTGGGCGAGGTCACGCCCGAGACGGTCCGCGGCGCCGGGCGCGACGCGCTCCAGGAGCTCGGCATGACGTATCGCAAGGCGGACTATCTCGTCGATGTCGCGGAGCGCGTGGCGACGGGCGCCCTCGACCTCGAGGCGGTGCGCCAGATGCCCGACGACGAGGCCGTCGCCCAGCTGATGACCATCCGCGGCGTCGGCCGCTGGACCGCGGAGATGATCTTGCTCTTCTGCCTGGAGCGGCCGGATGTCCTCTCCTACGACGACCTCGCCATCCAGCGGGGCCTCCGCATGCTCTACCGCCACCGCCGCATCACGCCCCGGCTCTTCGCCCGGTACCGGCGCCGCTACTCCCCCTATGGCAGCACGGCGAGCCTCTATCTGTGGGCCATCGCGGGCGGCGCGCTGCCGGACCTCATCGATCGTGTGCCGGCAGTCCCAAAGAAGCGCCCCTCCGCGTGCGGCGCCGTCGCATCCGGCGAAGCCGGCGCGCGCACCACGGCAAAGCCGAAGGACCAGAAGAAGACAGGTGAAAAACCCGTGGTTACCGCAACCTACCCGTCCCCCTTGGGACCCCTCGTGCTCGCCGCCGACGAGCAGGGCCTTGCCGGCGCATGGTTTGAGGGGCAGGCGCACTTCGGCGAGTTTGGGTCGACGCGGCGCGCCCTCGGCGACACCGAGCGCACCGAGGCCGCCCCGACAACGGGAAACGGCATGGCGGATGCTGCCCGCAGCGCGCTCGAAGCGACGCGCGCCTGGCTCGACGCCTACTTTACCGGCACGTCACCGGAGGCGCTGCCGCCCTTGCCGCCGCTCCACCTTGCGGGAAGCCCGTTTCAACAGCGCGTGTGGGGGCTCCTGCGCACCATCCCCTACGGGGGAACGACCACCTACGGAGCGCTCGCCCACGAGCTCGAGGAGCGCTTCGGCACGCGCACCTCGGCGCGCGCCGTCGGCGGGGCGGTGGGGCGAAACCCGCTCAGCATCATCGTCCCCTGCCACCGGGTGCTCGGCGCAAACGGCGCCGTCACCGGCTACGCGGGCGGGCTCGAACGCAAGCAGGAGCTGCTCGAGCTCGAGAAGCGAATCTGCCACGCTGGTCGCGCGTAACTCGCCACCGGGCACCCGTCACACGGCGTCGAAATCGATGCGGTCGGCATCCGTGATGGGGCGGATCACCCTTGCGGGGGCACCGACGGCGACAACACCCGCGGGAACATCCCTGGTCACCACGCTGCCCGCCCCGATGACGCTCCCGCGCCCGACCGTGACGCCCGGCATGATCTTCACGTCGCCGCCGATCCAGCAATCATCCTCGACGGTGATGGGCAGCGCCCGCTCGAGCCCCCGATTCCGCTCCTCGGCGACGAGCGGGTGCTGTGCGGTATACGCTCCGAAGTTCGGACCGATGAACACGTGGGAGCCGATGGCGATCGGGGCGCCGTCCATGAGGTAGGCGCCGTGGTTCACAAACGACCCCTCCCCGATGGAGATGTTGCAGCCGTAATCCACGTGCAAGGGCGCGAGGATCTCGACGCCCTCGCCGAGGGAGCCGAGCAGCTCCCGCAACAGCTCTTGACAGCGCTGGACGTCGGTGGGACGCGTATGGTTGAAGTCGAAGGCGACCTCACCGGCGCGCCGGCGCGCCGCCACGAGCTCCTCGTCAAAGTTCGCGTCG
Source organism: Candidatus Coprousia avicola (assembly GCA_018715125.1). Lineage (GTDB taxonomy): Bacteria > Actinomycetota > Coriobacteriia > Coriobacteriales > Coriobacteriaceae > Coprousia > Coprousia avicola. The sequence continues at coordinate 42,017 of DVMF01000044.1, forward strand.
TACCACATGCCCTTCTCGAGCTTCTCGCGCTCAGTCATCGCCGCACTCCCCCGCCTCGGAGGCCTCGGCCGCGCGCTCCAGCCCGGCACGCGTGATTCCGTGCTCGAGCCAAGCCATGGGAATGTCGTCGCTGGGATACCCCGCGATGAGAATCGCCTGCGCGTGGACCGCGTAATCGCCCGTCTGCACCACCGCCTTGCATCGGTCGCGCATCTCGTAGTAATCGGGGATGTAGTTCATGAAATGGATGTTCTCCCGACCGAGCCGCTCGACGAGAAACGAGAAGTCCCGCGGGTTCACCTCGGGCATGACGTCGACTACGATCGCCCCCTCGATATCGCCGGCATCGATGATGGCGCCCGCGATATCCTGAAAGCTCGGAGATCCCGTCACCGCCCCCAGATCAAGGTAGGCGACGCTCGGGTCCAGCGGATGGAGCGCCTTGGGCGACGTGCCGCTCCCCGCGTCAGCGATGAAGAGCATCTCGCCATGGCGCAGGCTCGCGACGAGGGCCGCCAGGCGTTCGTTTAGGATTCTTCTTTTCATGCCTCTCCTCCTTCAAGACGCGCATCGAGGGCACGTCCCAGCATGCCCGCGAGATACACGTCGTCCAATGACTCGCGGTACGCGAACCGCGGCAGATAGGCGGCGGGAATGCGCGCGGCGCACAGGGCCGCGATCTCGTCGAGCTCCCGCCCGTCGACGAGCTCGCCGGTCATTACGATAAGGTCCGGATCCACCGCGCAGATCATCGCGCACAGCCCCTGCGCGATGAGCGGGCGCGCCGTGGGGCGGCGCATGCGCTCGCGGTACGCTTCGCGCGGCATGCCGTACTCCAAAAAGCCGATCATCCCCGCAAACCGGTGCGCCCCTTTGAGTACGCGCCCGTTCGCCACCGTAGCGGTTCCGGGCAGCACTCCCACCGGAAAGTTGGCGAGCGTAACGATGCCAGCGCCGCTTCCCATCATCCGGTAGCAACCGTACGCCTTGGCAGACGGGACCTTTCAATTTTCATATAAAAAAGTATGCCAGCATTACGGTGTTCCAGCTTCTACTGCTTCAGTGGGTGAAGTAATGAGACGAAGAATTCAATATAGGGAGTCATTGTTGCCCCCGATCAGAACACCGCATATCATTAGCATTGTCGAGGTGGTGTTTTTTGGGGAGTTCTATCCCGCTGTTTTAGGAATTTGGGATGGTGAGGTTTATTGCCTGGATATTTTGCGAGATTCATCTGAGGAAACCTGTGGTGCATTTCTGAAAACATTGGATGCTACTGTATTAAAAGATTTTCCTCTTTTCTGCCCTAAATGCAAATTGACGCATATCATTGATGTAGAAAAATTAGAGATTGTAATCAAAAATACAGAAAAACAAACTTTTATTATTTAGAAG
>DVMF01000045.1 GCA_018715125.1 Candidatus Coprousia avicola
GAGAAGAAGAGCCGCGTCGCCGTCGATGCCATCGGTGACGCCTGCACCGGGTCCAACCCGCGCCAGCCCACGCCCGAGGAGATGGAGAAGCTGCTCGAGTGCGTCTACAACGATCAGGACGTCGACTTCTAATCAGCTCATCCGGGCGATTAGCTTCTTGACGGAAGGCCCTCGGGGGACGTCCCCGGGGGCCTTCTTGCGTCCGTTTTTGGTTCAGAGGGTATTGCTCGTCCCCGTTGCGCCCCGTGCACGGAATCTCACGAGCCGCAGCGTGGACAGGAAGCCTTCGATGATGTCAACCGCTTCCCGCGGCGCCTCGCCAACGATGTCCTTTCTGGTCGGATAAACGGTGGTATATCTAGGACCCTTGATTTCTTTAGCAATAGTTATTGACACATCGCCGGGCTGCCTGCTAGACTTCACTAGTCTAAAATCGCGTGGACTTTTCTGGGCGAACTTGTCACCTTTTTGCCACGCAACCGAGGGAATCGGTTGCGTGGCTTTTTTCGTGCCGCGGCAACACGCCGGCTTGCGCTTCCGACCGATCTCTTGGATGTCAGTGGGGATCGGCCCCATCGGATGATGGGCAGAAAAGGGAGGCGTTATGGAACAGGTGGCGTACAAACAGGGCGTGCAGGCGAAGGGGGGCCATCGGCAGCTTGTAGCGGCGCTACAGGTGTTTGCCGGCGGCGCGTGCTACGGAGCAATGGCCACCACCTACAAGCTCGCCTATGCGTCCGGATTCTCCTCGAGCCAGGTCGTCGCAAGCCAGGCGTGGTTCGGCTGCCTCTTTTTTGCCTTCGCGTTTGGAATCCATTGCGTGCGCGGTGGCAGGTGGGAGCGCATCGGCATCAAGCGGGGGCTGAAGCTGATGGGTCTCGGCGCGCTTACCTGTCTTACCTCCATTTTGTACTGCTATGCCATGAGTGTGCTGCCCGCGCCGGTTGCCCTTACCTTGCTGTTCCAGTTCACTTGGATGGGTCTCATCTGGCAGACCATCATGACGCGCCGTGCGCCCAAATCCTTAGAAGTTGTTTCCGCCCTGGTCATCTTGTGCGGGACGGTGTTCGCGAGCGGCGTTTACAAGACCGGCCTTGCGGGCTATGACCCGATCGCGCTGCTCTGTGCGCTCGGCGCCGCGGTGAGCTGCTCGCTGTTCGTCACGCTGTCCGGCCGAGTGAAGGTCGAGTGCTCCAACGAACAGCGCGGCATGATTGTCTGCGCGGGCTCGATCGCGATGTCGCTTACTGTTTGCCCCGGCTACATCATCTCCGGCGTGCTCGCCCAGGGCATCCTGTCCTTTGCGGTGATTGCGGGCTTTTTCGGCCTGCTCTGCCCGGTGTTGCTCTTCGGCTTGGGCACGCCCTATCTGCCCGCGGGTCTCTCCACCGTCATGGCGGCCGCCGAGCTTCCGGCAGGCCTTCTGATCGCCATGATCGTGCTCGGCGAACCCTTGGGCGTCATCGAGTGGCTGGGTGTGGCGGTCATCCTGTTCGGCGTGTGCCTGGCGCAGGTGCCCGGCTTGCTCCAGGGCCGCAGGGCCACGGTCGAACAGTAACGGACGTCGCATATTCGGTCAGATAGGCGAGAGGCGGCCCTGGTGTGCTGTTGTGCGGGCGCCTTCGAGATTGCTTCGTTTACGTATGAAGGCAGCGTGCGCCCGCAACGAGGGCGGGCGACCGATAGATAGGAGGAACCATGCCGTTTCCTGAAGGCTTCCTGTGGGGAGGCGCCACTGCTGCGAACCAGTGCGAGGGGGCGTATGACGAAGGCGGGCGCGGGCTTGCCAACGTCGACGTCATCCCTCACGGTTCAGAGCGAAACGATGTGAGTCTCGGTTTGCGCCGCATGCTCGATTTTGAGCCCGGGTACTACTATCCGGCTCAGACGGGCATCGATTTCTACCATCATTATCGCGAGGATATCGAGCTGTTCGCCGAGATGGGCTTCAAGGTCTTCCGCCTCTCGATCGCGTGGACCCGCATCTTCCCGCACGGCGATGAAGAGACGCCCAATGAGGAGGGTCTCGCTTTCTATGAGGATGTGTTTCGCTGTTGCCGCGCACACGGGATCGAGCCGCTCGTTACCATCACGCATTTCGATTGTCCCATCCATCTCGTGAAGGAGTACGGCGCTTGGCGCAACCGCAAGCTGATCGACTTCTACAAGAAGCTCGTGCGCGTGCTCTTCACCCGCTACAAGGGCTTGGTTCGTTGGTGGATCACGTTCAACGAGATGAACATGATCTTGCACCGTCCGTTTATGGGTGCGGGTATCGTGCTCGAGCCGGGCGAGAATCCGCTTGCGGCGGAGTATCGCGCTGCGCACAACGAGCTTGTGGCAAGTGCGTGGGCGGTGAAGATCGCGCACGAGATTGACCCGGAAAACAAGGTGGGGTGCATGCTCGCCGCGGGTAGCTACTATCCGTACTCCTGCAGGCCTGAGGACGTGCGTGCCGCCCAGCTCAAAAATCAAGAGAACTATTTCTTTGTCGATGTTCAGAGCCGCGGGTACTACCCGGGCTACGCTAAGAAGTTCCTCGAGCGCGAGGCCATCGACGTCGGCGTAGCGAATGAGGACGAGAAGATCCTGGCGGAAAACACCGTCGACTTCATCTCGTTTTCCTATTACTCGTCGCGCTGCATCGCGGGCGACCCCTCTATCGCCGGCGGCGTGGCGGAGGGCAACGCCTTTGCGGGCGTGGAGAACCCGTTCGTCCGCACGAGCGACTGGGGCTGGATCATCGACCCGCTCGGCTTCCGCATCACCATCAACGATTTGTGGGACCGCTACCAAAAGCCGCTGTTCGTGGTGGAAAACGGCCTGGGCGCCTACGACGAGGTGAAGCCGGACGGCTCCATCGACGACGACTATCGCATCGAGTACCTGCGCGAGCACATCGAGGCTATGCGCGACGCCATCGAGGAGGACGGCGTCGAGATGCTCGGCTACACCACATGGGGCCCGATCGATCTGGTGAGCGCGGGCTCGGGCGAGATGGAGAAGCGCTACGGATTTATCTACGTCGATCGCGACAACCAGGGCAGCGGCACCCTCGCGCGCAGCAAGAAGAAGAGTTTTAGCTGGTACAAGCAGGTCATCGCAACAAATGGCGAGGATTTGGGCTAGGGGTTCATATGGGCCGCAGATATCCTGCGGCCCGCAACATCGATTCTTTGAGGAGGAATCATGGCAGGTAAGTACGACGATCTGGCGCGCGCCATAGTCGACAACGTCGGCGGTCGCGACAACATCACGAGCGTGGCGCACTGCATCACGCGCGTGCGCTTCAAACTGAAAGACGAGAGTAAGGCCAACAAGGATGCCATCGAGGCGCTCCCGAGTGTCATCCAGGTGATTCAGGCAAACGGTCAGTACCAGGTGGTCGTGGGCAACATCGTGGAGGACGTCCACGCCGCGGTGCTCGAGGTGAGCGGTCTTGCCGACGGCGGTGCCGTCGAGACCGACGAGGGTCAGCCGGGCGAGAAGAAGACGGCGGCATCGGTGATTATCGACCTCATCTCCGGCATCTTCCAGCCGATCTTGGGGCCGCTTGCAGCTGCGGGCATCATGAAGGGCCTGCTCGCGCTTATCACCTTCTTCATCCCCGAGTTTGCAAACGACGGCCTCTACACCCTTCTGTACACGGTGGCGGACGGCTTTTTCTACTTCCTGCCCGTGGCACTCGCCTACAGCGCGGCGCGCAAGTTCCGCATGAATGAGTTCACCGGCGTCGCCATCGGCGTGGCGTTGCTGTACCCCACCATGGTGGCGCTGACCTCGGGCGAGGTTCTCGGAAGCATCGATCTGGGCGTCGCCGGCACGTTTTCGTGGTATGCCACGGCGCTCGGCATCCCCATCATCATGCCGGCCTCGGGCTATGCGAGTTCGGTCATCCCGGTGCTGCTCATGGTATGGTTCGGTTCTCTGGCCGAGCGTTGGCTCAAGAGCTGGATGCCCGCAGCAATCAAGATGTTCCTCGTGCCGCTTTGCACCATGACGCTGGCAATCGTGCTCGGTTATCTCGTCATCGGTCCTGTGGCAACGCTTATCACCAATCTGCTGAGCGCAGCGTTCTCCTTCATCTTCGAGTTGCCGATTGTCGGCTCCGTGTTCGGTAGCGCGCTGGTGGGCGGCCTGTGGATGTGGCTTGTCATCTTCGGTTTCCACTGGAGTCTCATCCCGATCTCCATCATGAACCTCAACACCATCGGGCACGACTACGTGCTGGCGGCCACCATCGCTCATGGTTTTGCTCTTGGTGCAGTGGTTTTTGCGATGTATCTCAAGAATAGGGATGAGAAGTTCCGCGGCATTGCCCTGCCCGCCATGGTGTCGGCCTTCTTCTTTGGCGTGACGGAGCCGGCGATCTACGGTGTGGCGCTGCCCAACAAGCGGGCGCTCGTGGTGGCATGCCTGAGCTCAGCGGTAGGCGGTGCCATCGTGGGCGCTACCGGCGCGCTCATGTTCATCTCGGGCGGTCTGGGCGTCTTCAACTGGTTGAACTTCATCGACGAGACGCCCGGTGGATACGGCATCTCGATGATGCTCTGTGCGATTATCGCCTCGCTCGTGGCGGCCGTGCTGGCCTTCGTCGTCGAATTCGTCACGTACAAGCCCGAAGAGAAGTAAAGCAGTTCGTCCAATCGAGTACGTGGGGATCTGGCGTGCGATAGGTCGCTTCGACCAAGCGCATCTTCCCATACCGAGCGGTGCTCTTCCGAGCAGGGGAGGAGGGGCGCCGCTCGGCTTTTTCGACTTCAGGAACCCTCTGCTTCGTTTGGGTTGCGTTTATGCGGAGGTGTCGAGGGTGGGTCTTCTCGCATGGCGTCGCGCCCGCGCGCCATCGCCTCCACGTCCGGCACGGCGACCGAGGTGACCGCCTTCTCCGTCATCACCGATTACGAGAAGGGCATCAAGTACCCGCTGGCCGACTTCAACATCACCCCTGACGTCGCCATCGTCGACCCC
>DVMF01000046.1 GCA_018715125.1 Candidatus Coprousia avicola
ACCGTCACCATGGCGGACGGTGCGCGGGTACTTATCTGTGCGCTCGACGATGCGGCGGCGCTCGAGCCCGCCGCCGAAGCTGGTGCCGTCGCCGCCGGCGACGTTATCGCCCGGGTGACGGGTGCGGCCGAGGGGACCGAGGTCGCGCTCGGCGTGGCGCTGGCCGACCCCGAGCAGTTCCTCGACGCGTTCCCCGTATCCAACCATCCCACTGTCAAGCGCGGTGATATCGTGTTGAGCGCGATCGAGCTCGCACGCTAGCTTCCCCTTGCCGATTGAGAGGAGTAACACCCATGAGACTCATCAAGGTTGCGGACTATGAGGAAATGAGCCAGGTGGCGGCCACCATGCTGCTGGGCGCCATGTACCGGGAGGGGAGGGTCAACCTTTCCATTACGGGAGGCTCCACGCCCAAGCGCATGTACGAGATTCTCGTACCCTCTGTGCGCGCCGCCCGTCCGCTGGGGCATTTTGACGATGTGCACTTCTTCAACTTCGACGAGATTCCCTACCGCGCGGAGGACCGCGAGGGCGTGACCATCTCGGGGCTGCGGAGCGCGTTTCTTACTCCCGCGGGCATCGCGGAGGAGAACATCCACCCGCTCGACCAGCGCAACTACACCGAGCGCGATGCGTACCTCAAGAGCATCGGCGGGCTCGATATGATCGTCCTCGGCCTCGGGTGGGACGGGCACTTCTGCGGCAACCTGCCGGGGACCACGCATTTTGGCGACGGGACCTGTCGAGTGGAGTGCGACGACTACCTGCGCAGTCGGCTCGTGGACGAGTTCGAGCGCGGTGAGGTCGACGTGCCGGATTACTACATCACCATGGGGCCGCGGGCCATCATGGCCGCGCGCGAGCTCGTGATGATCGCCTCGGGGGAGAAGAAGGCCAAGGCGGTCGCCAAGCTCCTCTCCGGTGAGGTGACGGAGGAGTGGCCCTCCACGGTGCTCACGCTGCACCCGCACTTCACGCTCATCGCCGACGAGGCGGCGCTCTCCGAGGTGGCGTAGCGTTGGGGAACTCGGCCGGAGCGTTGGCGGACTTTGTCCGCGGCGCTCCGGCTGCAGCCTAGCCCCCGGCAAGCGCCCCGGCCCCTTTGCGGATATGGTTGCCGAGCTCGAGGAAGCGCGGCTCGATGAGTATCTGTTCCTGGCCCGTGCGTAAGGGGGCGGTGCCGCAGCGTTTCGGCGCGCTAGAGGGGTGCGGCGCATCGCGCGGGGCGACACTGGCAGGGGTAGAGCCGAGTGCGCATGTGAACAATCGCCTCAACTTCCGGAGGGATTACCCCCAAATATTGACAGGGGGTAGCCAAAAGCTCTACAGTTACGTGAAGTTGGGTGGGGGCACCTGTAACTATTCCGGCTCCCGACCATAGAGAAGGGATGCTTTCATGAAGAAGCTCGTTACTGCTATTGCAGCGGCTGCCATGATCTTCGCCCTGCCGGGTGTCGCCATGGCCGCTGATTTCCAAAGCCCTGCCGGCACTTCGGTGACCGATGAGGCCTCCGGCGTTGCCCTGCACGTCTCCGGCAACATCTCCGGCACCGGTTTTGTTCACGTTAACGTTACCGACAAGATCGCCTCGAACGTCCCCGAGGGCGTTGATCCCATCGCCTCCTTTGAGGTCACCAAGGATGACGGTGTGGAAATCGATGGTCAGCTGAGCTTCGTGTTCTCCGTCGGCACCCAGTACGCCGGCGCTACCGCCACCATCTACATCGAGCACGGTACTGATGGAAATGGTGCCACCGAGACCCAGACCGCCACGGTCGCTGCCGACGGCACCATCACCATCGCTGTTGACGAGCTCTCCGTCTTCTCCGTCGTGATCGACGAGTCCACCATCCCGGCTGGCGGTGCCACTACCGACACCTCCGCCACCTCCCCGCAGACCAACGCCACGGTCGCTCCGGTTGCCATGGTGACCACCGTCGCCGTCCTCGGCGCTGGTGCTGCCGCGGTCGCCCTGCGCAAGAAGGTCAACGAGTAAGAGGCCTTTCGCGCGGTTGCGCGGCTTCTGAGCTGCAAAAGGGGGCCCGGTTTCGGGTCCCCTTTTTTGTACGTAGGGGAGTGCGGCGCCGGCGCGGACCGGATGCCGCATCGCGACACGGCGCCCCGTGCGGATGTTGGGGCCGCACGGGTGTGCCAGCAAAGGACGGTTATGGCTGCTACGGATACTCCCGAGCAGGAGAAGAAACCCAAGAAGCGCGGGGTCGCCCCGCTCGTCGCTATTCTGGTGGTGTGCCTTCTGGTCGCTGTCTGCGGCGGCGGGTACATGCTCACGCAGTACCTCAGGGCGCAGGAGGAGCTCGCGCGTCAAGAGGAGACGCCCACTCCGGAGGAGGTCGAGCCGGAGGAGGAGCTCCCCGCGAACCCCATCGACTTCGGTTCGGTAAAGCTCGACACGCCCGAGGCGTATGCCTGGATCTACATCCCCGATACGGGTGTGAACTACCCCATCATGCGAAGCGCGACGGACGACAACTTCTACCTGCGCCGCAACGAGCACGGCGAGGATTCCGTCTTCGGTTCCATCTTTACCCAGAGCATGAACGCGCTCGACTTTTCCGATCCCGTCACGCTCATCTACGGGCACAACACGGCCAACCACACCATGTTCGGCGACGTACGCCAGATGGAGAACCCGGACTACTTCGCCTCTCACGAGACGATGTACATCTACACGCCGGGGCACATCCTCACGTATCGCATCATCGCCTCGTATATGTACGATGACCGTCACATCATGAACAGTTTCGATTTCACCGACGTCGAGACGCGTCTGGCGTACTTCGATGCGGTCCTGCACCCCACGTCGATGTCGGTCAACGTGCGGGAGGGGGCGACGCTCGACGAGAACAGCAAGATCGTCCAGCTGAGCACCTGCCCGGACGTCAACACCACAAGCAACAGCCGCTTTATTGTGACGGGAGTGCTGATCGATGACCAACCGACCCAGTGACGATGCGCGCCCCGCGCTCGCCGGCGCACAAGGGGGAGCCCCGGGTGCCGAGGGGGCGCCTGCTGCAAACGCGCCGGCGGGGGAGACGCCCCGCGAGGCAGCGCTCGCTCCGCGTCCGCAGGGACGCCACTTCCGCGCACCCGCCGACGGGGAGGCGCCGGCGCCGTCTGGGGCTGCGACGGCCTCGGGCGCGGTATTTGCCGAGAGCCCGGTCGATGCCGACGCCGTGGCCCCCGTGGCCCCCGCGGCTCCCATGGCAGAGGAGACGCCCGAGACAGAGGCGGCGTCGACGCCCGCATCTGTTTCGTTGGGGGATGATGACGCCCCGGGGCAGACGGATCCCTCCCCAGACCACGACGCGGCCCCCGACGCGGACCCCGCCTCCGACGATGTTCCCGCGCCCAGCGTGACCGGCAACCTGCCGCCTTTGCCCAAGCTCGAGGAGGACCCGCACGCGGGCCTCACCAAGGTGCGCAAGAAGACGCACAACCGCCTGAAGCGCCGCCTCAAGATCGCCGCCATCGTGCTCGCCGTCATCGCGGTGCTTGCGGGGGGAGCGGTCGGCATCGTCTGGGCCCTGATGGGCCAGGGCGGCGCCGCCATGAGGGAGGCCGCGCAGGCGGAGGACCTCGGCGTGGCCGAGGACGCCTCTACCGAGGACGAGGGCCAGACCGTCACCTACAACGGCCAGACCTATCGCTACAACGAGAACATCGTCTCCATCGTGGTCATCGGCACCGATTTGGGCTGGTCCACCACCGCCGAGGGCAACGCCGGGCAGGCGGACGCCATCATGGTGGTCGCGCTCGATACCGAGACGGGCTCCATGCGCGCCATCGGCATCCCGCGCGAGACGATGGTCGATGTGGACGAGCACGTGGGCTCGGCGTTTATCGGACAGGACAAGATGCAGCTCTCGCTCGCGTACAACTTCGGCGACGGATACGCCGCAAGCAGCGAGAACGTGGTGCGGGCCGTATCGCGCATCCTGTACAACATGCCCATGACCTACTACTTCACCATCCAGATGGACGGCGTCGCCGTGCTGAACGACGCGGTGGGCGGCGTGACCGTGACCCCGCTCGCGAGCATACCCGGCACGCGCATCCAAGAGGGCGTGCCCATCACGCTTTTGGGCAGCAACGCGCAGCGCTACGTGCAGTACCGCGACACGTCATACCTCGAGAGCTCGAGCGACCGCCAGGCGCGTCAGACGCAGTATCTGCAGGCGTTTTTCTCGCAGGCGCTCGCCACCGCGCAGGGCAACCCCCTGAGCCTGGTTGAGCTCTATCGCGCCGTGCAGCAGTACTCGACCACCAACCTCGGCATAGGCGAGTTCACGTTCTTGGCGTCCGAGGTGGTGCACAGCGGCCTCTCCAACCTGACGGTGACCACGCTTCAGGGCACGCAGCAGAAGGGCCCGCAGTTTGTGGAGTTCTACCCGGACGAGGCCAACGTCTACCAGACGGTGCTCGACACGTTCTACACGCCGGTAGACGACGTGGAGTAGGCGCCGGCGATACCGCGCCGCCTCTTGGCCCGTGCGGGTGGACGGGGATTGGGGCCGCCGCATCGCCGTCATCGCGCGAAAAGAGCCCATGGTATTCGTGAAATCAGGGGTTATTCATTCTAGTGCCTATTTCAGGCAGGGTGCAGAAAGTAGCCTTGGAATTGGGCAAGCCTGTGACCTGCGCACCTTTTGAAGCGCAACACGCTGTCTACTCTGAGAGGGGCCCTTCAACTAGGCACTAGAATGAATAACCCCCTGTTTGATGCGTGAAATGTGGAAGATCGCGCCATGAAAAAGCCCCGGAGGGCTCCTTGCGTGCTCCCCAGCCGCGTAGCTGCTGGGGAGCGTCAGCGAGGAGACCCTCCGGGGCTCGTTTCTCGGCTATCCGGAGATGGGAGCCTAGGCCATCTGCGCCTGTACGGAGGTGATGGCCACGACGCCCACGATATCGTCGGCGGAGCAGCCGCGCGAAAGGTCGTTCACCGGCTTGGCGATACCCTGGAGGATGGGGCCGTACGCCTCGGCGCGGCCGAAGCGCTGCACCAGCTTGTAGCCGATGTTGCCCGTCTCGAGGTTGGGGAACACGAGCACGTTGGCGTGGCCGGCGACCGTGGACTCGGGGGCCTTGAGCTCGGCGACCGTGGGAACGATGGCCGCATCGAGCTGCAGGTCGCCGTCGATGGCGAGTTCGGGCGCCTTCTCCTTGGCGAAGGCCGTCGCCTCCTGGACCTTCTTGGCGGTGTCGCCGCCGGCGGACCCCATCGTGGAGTAGGAGAGCATGGCGACCTTGGGCTCCACATCGCCCATGAAGGCCTTGAAGGAGTTGGCGGAGGCGATGGCAATCTCGGAGAGCTCGTCGGAGGTCGGGTCGATGTTCAGGCCGCAGTCGGCGAAGACGAGGGTACCGTCGGCGCCGAACTCGGGCGTCTTGGTGCACATGACCATGAAGGCGGAGACGAGCTTGGTGCCGGGCGCGGTCTTCAGGATCTGAAGCGCGGGGCGCAGGGTGTTGGCCGTGGAGTGGCAGGCGCCGGAAACGAGGCCGTCGGCGTCGCCCATCTTGACCATCATGGTGCCGTAGTAGGTGGCGTCCATCATCTGGGCGCGGGCCTGCTCGATGGTGACGCCCTTCTTAGCGCGGAGCTCGGCGAACTTCTGCGCGTACGCCTCGTGCTTGGGGGCGGTGGGGGAGGTGGGGTCGATGACCACCACGCCCTCGACGTCGATCTTGGCCGGGTCACCCAGAATGACGAGGTTCGCGAGGTCCTCGGCCACGATCTTGCGGGCGGCCTCGATGGTGCGCGGGTCCTCGCCCTCGGGCAGGACGATGGTCTTCTTGTCCGCGCGGGCGGCCTCTTTCATACGGGTCAGGAAGTCTGCCATTTCAGCTCCTCCAAAAACGTGCCCAACACGCGACGTGCGCGCGGTACCTGCCCCGATGCGCCCGGTCCGCCGCTGCGCCCACCATGTTGAGCATTCCTTGTGAGACATCCCCTATTATAGGCGCCTGCGCGCTATAATCTCTACGATTATTCGGCCCCCTGCGGGCTGGAACGGCGAATGAGGTGCCGCCCGGCGGCGCCTTGTGAGGAGCATCGATGGACATCACATCTGGTCTGCCCGATTCGTTCAATCCCGGCGCGTACGACATGATCGTCGTCGGCGCGGGCTATGCCGGCTCGGTTTGCGCGCGCCGCCTGGCCGAGAGCGCGGGGTTCCGCGTGGCGGTGCTCGAGCGCCGCGGGCACATCGCCGGCAACGCCTACGATTGCACCGACGAGGCGGGCATCCTCATTCACGAGTACGGCCCGCACATCTACCACACCTTCGATGAGCGCGTGCACAACTTCCTCTCGCGTTTCACCAAGTGGACCGACTACCAGCACAAGGTGCTCGCCAACATCCACGGCACGCTCATGCCGGTGCCCTTCAACCACGCCTCGCTCAAGCTCGCGTTTGGCGAGGAGCGCGGCGAGGAGCTCTATCGCAAGCTGGTGGAGACCTTCGGCGAGAACAAGAAGGTCCCCATCATGGACCTCCGCAAGAAGAACGATCCCGACCTGCAGGAGGTCGCGGACTACGTCTACGAGAACGTCTTCCTCTACTACACCATGAAGCAGTGGGGCCAGACGCCCGATGAGATCGACCCGTCCGTCACCGGGCGCGTGCCCGTCTTCATCGGCGACGACGACCGCTACTTCCCGCAGGCGCCCTTCCAGGGCATGCCGGCCGAGGGCTATACCAAGATGTTCGAGCACATGCTCGACCACGACCTCATCGACGTCTTCGTGAACGTCGACGCCCGCGACATTCTCGAGATCACCGACACCAACGTGCACGTGTGCGGGCAGTGCTACGGCGGCGAGATCATCTACACGGGCCCCCTCGACGAGCTCTTCAACCTCGACTTGGGCGCGCTTCCGTACCGCACGCTCGACATGAAGTTCGAGACGCTCGATGTCGACCAGTTCCAGCCGGTCGGCACCGTCAACTACACCACGAGCGAGGACTTCACACGCATCACCGAGTTCAAGAACATGACGGGCCAGGTGGTGCCCGGCAAGACCACCATCATGAAGGAGTACAGCCACGCCTTTGAGCCGGGTAGCGGCCAGACCCCGTATTACGCCATCATCGCGCCCGAGAACCAGGAGCTCTACGAGCGCTATTTGGAGCGCGTGCAGAACCTCACGAACTTCCACCCGGTGGGACGCCTCGCGGAGTACCGCTACTACGATATGGACGCGGTGACCGCCTCCGCCCTCGACCTATCCGACGAGATTATTGCGACCCATGCCTAATATGACGCCTGAAACCAACCATATGTTCAAGATCTGCTCGTTCGGCATACCGTGCTACAACTCGGCGGCCGACATGGACCGGTGCATCACCTCGATTCTGGAGGGCAGCGGATACGCGCCGGACGTTGAGATCATCATCGTCGACGACGGCAGCGTGGACGAGACGCCGGCGAAGGCCGACGAGTGGGTGAGCCGTTACCCGGGCATCATCCGCGCCGTGCACCAGGAGAACGGCGGCCACGGGACCGCCGTCCTGACCGGTCTTAAGAACGCCACCGGCGTGTATTACAAGGTTGTTGATTCCGATGACTGGCTTGACGGCGCGGCGCTCGCCACCATGCTGTCGTGCCTGCGCGGCTTTGTCGAGCGCGACACGCGCGTGGACCTCTTCATCTCGAATTACGTGTATGAGAAGGTCCACGAGGGCACGCACACCACCATCGACTACCGGTTCGCCATCCCGCGTAAGAAGATCATCGGCTGGAACGACGTGGGCTACTTCCGCCCCGACCAGCACCTGCTCATGCACAGCCTGTGCTACCGCACCGACGTGCTGCGCGCGGGCGACCTGCCGCTGCCGCCGCACACGTTCTACGTGGACAACATCTACGCGTACGTGCCGCTGCCGCGCTGCAAGACGCTCTACTACGCCGACATCGACCTCTACCGCTACTTCATCGGCCGCGAGGGCCAGAGCGTCAACGAGGCGACGATGGTCAAGCGCATCGACCAGCAGTTCCGCATCACGCGCATCATGATGAAGGCCTACCACCTCTACGACGACATCGAGGAGAAGCCGCTCGCGTCGTGCATGATGGGCTACTTCACCATGATGATGGTCGTATGCTCCATCTTCTCCAAGCTCGCGCATGACAAGAGCAAGGTGGACGAGGTCATCAAGATCTGGGCCGAGCTCAAGGCGTTCGACAAGAAGATGTACAACCATGCCCGCTGGGGTCTTCTCGGCTTTTGGACCAACCTGCCGACGCCCGTGGGCGAGAAGGTGTCCGTGGGGCTCTACCGCGCGGCGCAGAAGATTTTCAAGTTCAATTAACCGGGGCGCCGCCCGCTGTGGTCGGCACGCGTTGGGAACATACGGTAACGCACTGAGGACGGCCCCGGCGGGGGCCGTCCTGCTATCCGGCCCGAAGTTCTACGCGAGGTCGCGCGCGGCGGGGATGCCGTGGCTCGCGGTCGCCTCGGTCGCGCCGGCCACCAGCGCTGCCTCGAGGGCGCGCGTGGCGGCGAGTCCCACCACATCGAGCGGCGGCGTGGCGTCGCCCGCCTCGCCTGTGGCGAGCACGTAGATGGTGTCCCCGTCGTTGGTGGTGTGGGTGGGGCGGATGATGTGCGCGTAGGCGTCAGCCGCCATCTGGGCGACCTTGGTGGCCTCCGCCTTGGTGAGGCGCGCGTTGGTTACGATGCAGCTGATGGTGGTGTTGGTGCGGTCGAGCGGCATCTGCGCATCGGCCCCGGCGGCGAGCATCGCCTCTTCCATATCGGCGATCTCGCGCGCCTCAGGTGCAGGGCGCATACCCGCGATGGCCGCACCCGTGGCCGGATCGCAGATGTTGCCGCAGGCGTTAACGGCGGCGAGGGCCCCCACGCGAAGCTCGCCGAGCGCGAAGGCGCGGGCTCCGAGACCGGCCTTCATGGCACAGGCGGGGCCGTTGAGCTTGCCGACCGTCGCGCCCGCACCCGCACCGACGTTTCCCTCCGCGAGCGGTGCCTCGGCATCGCCGTCGAGGGCTGCCGACACGGCGGCGCGCCCGGCGGCGATGTCGGGGCGTACGGTGGCGTCTCCGAAGGCGAGGTCGAACAGGCAGCTCGAGCACACGATGGGGACGAGCGCCGCGCCCGTATCGAGCCCGATGCCGTGCGCCTCAAGCTCGCGCGCCACGCCCGATGCCGCCTCGAGCCCGTAAGCGGAGCCGCCGGAAAGGCAGACGGCGTGGACGCGGTCGACGGTGTTCTCGGGGCGGAGCAGGTCCGTCTCGCGCGAGGCGGGGGCTCCGCCGCGCACGTCGACGCCTCCTGCGGCGCCCTCGGGCGCGACGATAACGGTGCAGCCCGTGCCCGCCTCCTCGTCGGTCCAGTGGCCGAAGCGGAAGGCGCCTACGGCGGAAAGCGGGATGAGGGAGAGACCGGTCATGATGAGTGCTCCAATCGTGCGGATGCGGGTTGCGGTATGTGGCAGCGGGATTCTCGTTCGGACACGGGGCGGGGCGGATGCCGCGCCGCCGTCTCCCGTTACTAGCTGCGGGTCGTGAGGGCGCGCAGGTGGCGCACCACCTCGGCGACGGGGAGGCCCACGACGTTGTAGAAGTCACCGTCGATACCTCGGACGAGGAGCCTGCCTCCTGCGCCTTGGATACCGTAGGCGCCCGCTTTGTCGGCGGGTTCGCCCGTCGCCACGTAGGCGTCGATCTCCGCAGCGGTGAGGTCGTAGAACGTCACGTCCGTCACCGCGGTGAACTGGTTGCAGAGGGTTTCGGATGTAACCTCGCCTGCGGCGGTCGCCCCGGGCGCGGTTGCCGGGGCAACCCCAGGTGCACCCTGCTTGAGCAGGCATACGCCCGTCGCCACCTGATGCGTGCGGCCGGACAGGCGCCTGAGCATCGCGCGTGCGTCGGCATCGTCTGCGGGCTTGCCCAGGGCCTCGCCGTCGACGGTCACGATGGTGTCCGCCGCCACGACGATGTCGCCCGGGCGGGCAGCCGCTTGGGCGACGGAGGTCGCTTTGGCAACGGAGAGCCGCCCGACAAGCGCGAAGGGTGTCTCGCCGGGGCGCGCCGTCTCGTCGATGTCGGCGGGGATGACCTCGGGCTCAAACCCGGCCTCGCGCATCAGCTCGATGCGCCGCGGCGACTGCGATGCCAAGATGAGGCGCCCGGCAGGTGCGGGCGCCGTGTGGTTGCCGTCTGAGGTGATCGGATTCGTCTCCGTCATGGGCGCCGCCTAGAGCTGGATGCTCTCGCGCACCTTGGCAACGGCCTGCTCGCCCGCGATGTCGCCCAAGATGGCGAGGGCGAACGGCAGCGCCTGCCCCATGCCCGAGGCGGTGATGATGTTGCCGTCGGTGATGACGGTCTTCTTGCCGGCGAACGTGCCCGCGGGCAGATGGTCCTCAAAGTCGGGGAAGCACGTGGCGCGGCGCCCGACGAGGAGGCCGAGGTCGCCCAAGATGGACGGCGCGGCGCAGATGGCGGCGACGTGCTTGGTGGTGGCGAACTCCTCCACCACGTCGCAGACGCGCGGGTCCTGGCGCAGGTGCAGCGTGCCGGGCATGCCGCCGGGCAGCACCACGTAGTCGTAGTCGGCGAAGTCGACCTCGGTCATGGTGTAGTCGCAGGTGATATCGATCTGCTGCGAGCTCACGGCATCGCGCGTGGTCATGATGGAGACGAGGTCGACGCGCACGCCGCCCCTCCTCAGGACATCGACGACGGTCAGGCACTCGATGGTCTCGAATCCATCGGCAACGAGCACGGCGACAGCAGACATGGGCGTTCCTTTCAGCACGGGGCGGGATTTGGTGCAATCGCTCCTGTTGTACCCCGTTTTGCCCGCTTGGGGCACGGCGGTCGCCTTCGCGCCGTGCGATTTTCGCGCCATGCGCTATGCGCGGCGCGTAAGGTGCACGACGGTCTCGCAGTGGAACGTCTGGGGGAAGAGGTCGACCGGGGTGATGCGCACCGGTTCGAAGACGTTCTGCTCGCGGAAGCGCTTGAGGTCGCGCGCGAGCGTGGCGGGGTCGCACGAGACGTAGGCGACGTCGCGGGCCGAGGTCTCGGCGATCAGATCGACGGCCTCGGGGGCGAGGCCGGCGCGCGGCGGGTCGACGACGAGTACGTCGGCGTCGGCATCGGGGAACTCGCGCACCGCGTCGCCGCCGATGACGTCCACGTTGTCGAGCTGCGCCCGCTCGAGGTTGCGGCGGAGGTCGCGGACCGCCGGGCCGTACGACTCGACGGCCGAGACGTAGTCGCAGCGGCGGGCGAGCGGCAGGGTGAACGTGCCGGCGCCGCAGTAGAGGTCCATCGCCATCTCGTGGGGCTTGGGGTCGAGCGCATCCATCACGATGTCGATCAGAATCTCGGCCGCCTGCGTGTTGACCTGGAAGAACGACGGGGCGGAGATGAGCATCTCCTCGGATCCGATCCGCTCGTTCCAGCAGCTCCTGCCCGCCAGCACCTCGGTGGCGCTCACGCGGCGCGCCTTCTTCTCGCCCTTGCTCATGACGCGCACCACGCCCGCCTGGCTGGATACGGCGTCGGCGAGCACGCGGGCGACCTGCGCGCGCGGAAAGCCCCCGGTGGGGGTCCAGAGGGCGATCTCGACGGCGCCGGTGCGGCGGCTCGCGCGGATGCCGACGCGCTCGAGCGCGAGGTCGCGCGAGTTGGAGAGGTAGGAGAGGGCGCCCGCCACCGCCTTCACGAGCTTGGGGAACTTCTTCTCAAAGAGGGGGCACGCATCGACTCGCACCATCTGACCGGCTTGGCGTCCGTGCATGCCGAGCTGCAGCTTTCCGTTTGCACCCACAAACGGCGCGAGTTCGATCTTGTTGCGGTAGCCCCAGACGTCCTTGCTGGAGCGCAGGGGTGCGACGAGCTCGTCGACCTCCTCGCGGGCAAAGCCGCCGATGCGCTCGAGGGCGCTTTTGAGGTTCTCCTCCTTGGCTGCGCGCTGCACCGTGCGCGAGAGACCGCCCCAAGGGCACCCGCCGCAGACCCCGATAAACGGGCAGGGGACCTCCACGCGGTCGGGGGAGGGGGAGACGATGCGCTCGGCGACGGCGCGGACGAGGGACTTCTCCTCGGCGACGAAGCGCGCCTCCACGGTGTCGCCCGCCACCGCTCCCGCCACGAAGACCGTCTTGCCCTCGGGGGTGTGGGCGAGGGCGTCGGGGCCGTATACCATGCGTTCACAGGTGAGCTGCATCGTGCGATTGCCTTTCATGCGGGCGCCGGGGCGCGGGTTTCGTGCACCTCAGTGTAGGCGATGGCGCGTACGTGCGGTGCGTGGCGAACGCCGCGCGCATCAAAAAAGCGCCGGAGACCAGAGGGTCTCCGGCGCCGGGTGCGCGTCGGTGCGGGCGCGCGCCTTCTGGGGACGTTTAGGCGCCTGGGGCGGCCGGGCGGGGCGGTGCTCGGGCGTAGCGCTACGCCTTGGGCCTGTTGCCGCGCACGAGGGTCTTGATGCCGAGGCCGATGAGGGCGAGGCCCGTGCGCAGGCGCCCGGCGGGGCGCTTGGCGAGGGTCGTGCGGGCGGCAGCCTGCTGATCGGCGGCAGCGGTGCGGGCGCCGGCCTCCGGGTCGATGAGCTCGGCGGCAACGGCGGTCTCGGCCGGTGCGGGCGCGCCCTGGGGCGCCGGGGTGGGGCCGGGCTCCGGCGCGCTCGGGGCGGTCGCCGGCTGCGCTGCCGGCGCGGCGGCGGGCGGAACCGCTCCCGTGGCCTGCGCGATGCGGCGCTGAGCGGCCTCGGCTGCCTGCGCGCGCGCCTCGGTTTCGGCGAGCGCGGCCTCAAACGCGGCGCGGGCGTTCTCGTCCGCCTGCTCCTCGGCCTGCTTCTCCGGCTCCGGCGCGGGTGCGGGCGCGTCCTCGGCGACGCCGACCCCCGCCTCGGCGCGGGCGCTCGCCATGGCGCGCTTGGGATGGCGCGCGTGCTCGTAGGCCTGTGCGAGCAGATATTCCTGCGCGTTGAAGTCCTCGGCGCCGGGCGCGCGCCCGACCCGCTCCCACGTGCCCGCGGACGAGAGCGCTCGTGCCTTCACGTTGTCGCGGAGCTGCGCCTGCATGTACTCCTCCACCAGCGCGCGGCACATGGGGTCGAGCACGGGGTAGGCGATCTCCACGCGGTGCTCGGTGTTGCGGGTCATCATGTCGGCGGAGGACAGGTACACGATGTCGTTCTCCACGCCAAACGCGTAGACGCGGGCGTGCTCCAAAAAGCGCCCGACGATCGAGCGGATGTGCACGTTCTCCGTCTTGCCGGCGATGCCGGGCACAAGGCAGCTGATGCCGCGGATGATCATGTCCACCGTGACGCCCGCCTGCGAGGCCTCGGCGATCTTGTCGATGATCTCGCGGTCGGTGAGCGAGTTCATCTTAAAGAACACGCGCGCCGGCTCGCCGGCGAGGGCGCGCTCGATCTCGCGGTTGAGCCCGTTCATGATGAGGGGCTTGAGGCCGGCCGGCGCCACGCCCAGGTAGCGGTAGTCGCCGCGGAGGTTGCCGAGGGCGAGGTTGCGGAAGAACGCGTTGGCGTCCTCGCCGATGCCGGGGTGCGCCGTCATCAGCATGAAGTCGGAATAGAGCCGCGCCGTCTTCTCGTTGAAGTTGCCCGTGCCGAGCAGCGTGATGCGCGTGAGCGCCATGCCCTCGCGGTAGGTGATCTGGCAGATCTTGGAGTGCACCTTAAAGCCCTCGGCGCCGTAGATGACGGTGCAGCCGGCCTCCTCCAGGCGCTCGGCCCACTCGATGTTGTTCTGCTCGTCGAAGCGCGCGCGGAGCTCCATCAAGACGGTGACTTCTTTGCCGTTCTCGGCGGCATCGATGAGCGCCTCGCACAGGCGGCTCTGCTTGGCCACGCGGTAGAGCGTGATCTTCATCGAGATGCAGTCGTCGTCAAACGCGGCCTCGTGCATGAGGTCGAGGAGCGGGTTCATGGACTCATAGGGGTAGAACAGGAGCTTGTCGCCCTCGATGACCTGCTCGCGGAGGCTCCGGCCCGCCGTGAACATGGGGCTCGCCTGCGGGCGGAACGACGCGAAGGTGAGCTGGCGCTTGACGCCCTCGGGCAGGTGCCCCTCGATGCCGTAGACGTAGTCGAGGTCGAGCGGCGTGGTGTAGGAGAGCACGGCGCGGGAGGCCAGACCGAGCGACTTGCGGATGCTCTTGAGCGTCGCGGGCTCGAGCCTGCCCTCGACCTGCAGCGCCACCGGCTGCAGGCGCAGACGCTTCTTGAGGATCTTCTTCATGTGCTGCCGGTAGTCCTCGTCCTCCTCGACGCCCTCGCCGTCCGGGTCGATGTCGGCGTTGCGCGTCACGCGCACGACGGCGCGGTCGAGCGGCTCGTAGGAGCCGAAGCAGCTGCCGAGGCAGGTGAGGATGACGTCCTCGAGGAGCATGTAGCGGTAGGAGTCGTCGCTTGCGGGGAGCGCCACCACGCGGCTCATCGACGCGGGCACCTCAATGAGGCCGATGAGGTTCTCCTCGTCTGCGCTCGCGAGCGCGCAGACGAGGTAGAGCGCGCCGTTGCGCAGGTTGGGGAAGGGGTGGCGCGGGTCGATGACGAGCGGCGAGATGACAGGCGACACGTAGCTCTGGAAGTAGCGCTCCACAAACGTGCGGTCCGCGCCGGCGAGGTCCTCGGCGCCGAGGCGCTTCACGCCCGCCCGCTCGAGCTCCGCCTCGATGGCCTCGACGATGGCGTTCTGGCGCTTGATGAGCGGCGGCAGGGCCTGGAACACGAGGTCGATCTGCTCGCTCGGGGTGAGGTTGCTCTTGTTGTCGACCGGCTGGCGCTTGAGCGTGGCCAAATCGGAGAGGCCTCCGATGCGGATCATGAAGAACTCGTCGAGGTTCGACTGGAAGATGGCGGCGAACTTCAGGCGCTCGAAGAGGGGCACCGTCTCGTCGTACGCCTCGGAGAGCACGCGGTCATCGAAGCGCAGCCAGCTGATCTCGCGGTTCTGCGTGTAGCTGAAATCGTAGCGCTCGGAGCGCGCGAGCTCGCCGAGCGGGGTCTTGCCCGCCTTTTTGAGCTTGGCTGATTTCTTGCCCTTCAGGTCTTTTTCCAGCTTGGACGCCATGGTTCCATCCCTTTTATTCGCACGCCCGCAGGCGTTTCAGACATTCCCTCTCATTTTAGACGTCGAAGCGAGCGCCGTGCCGGCGCATACGCTTGCTTTATCAAGTCCTTACGTGGGGTCCAGCACCGCGAGAGATGCCTCCCAGCACGCTTTTACCACGGCGGGGGTCTATACTTATCCCCGATGTGCGCCGCGCCCGCGCGAGTGGGCGCGCGCCGCACGCCATGGTGAACATGCGCGCCGCCTTCGCCCGCCGCACCGCCGCGCGGGCCCCGGGGCGCCGTCAGAGGAGGGGCTTGTGGCAAGCGGGCTCAACGTGACGAGCGAGATAGGACCGCTCAAAAAGGTGATGCTCCACCGACCGGGGGAGGAGCTTCTCAACCTGCCCCCGCGCGATCTGGCGCGCCTGCTCTTTGACGACGTGCCTTTTTTGCCGGAGGCGCAGCGCGAGCACGACGCCTTCGCCGATGCGCTCCGCGCTGAGGGCGTGGAGGTCGTCTATCTGGAGGACCTCGTCGCCGAGGCGCTCGACGCCGCACCCGGGGCGCGCGAGGAGTTCGTCGCGCAGTGGATCTGCGAGGCGGGCATCAAGGGGGACATCGCCACCCGTGCCGTCCGCGAGTTCTTGGACGGCATCGCCGATACCCGCGCCCTGGTCAAGCAGACGATGGCGGGTATCGCGCGCCGCGCCGTCGAGCTGCCCCTCGGCAGCACGGCGACGCTGAACGCCCTGGTGGAGGCGGAGTCGCAGTCGCACCTGCTGGCGGACCCCATGCCCAACCTCTACTTCTGCCGGGACCCGTTTGCCGTCGTGGGCGACGGGGTGCTCCTCAACCGCATGTACGCGCCCGTGCGCAACCGCGAGACCATCTACGGGAAGTACCTCTTCAAGTACCATCCCACGTACCGCACGGCGGCGCTCTACTACCGGCGCGCGGCGTCGTTTCATATCGAGGGCGGCGACGTGCTCGTCCTCTCGCGCGACACCATCGCCGTCGGCATCTCCGAGCGGACCGAGGCCGCCGCTATCGACGTCCTCGCCCAGAGCGTCTTCTGGGACACCGATTGCCCCGTCGAGCGGATCTTGGCGTTCAACATCCCCGTCTCGCGCGCGTTCATGCACCTCGACACGGTCTTCACGCAGGTGGACGTCGACGCGTTCACCATCCATCCGGCCATCGTGGGGGCGCTCGAGGTCTTTGAGCTCACGCCCGGCACGGCACCCGGCGAGGTGCGCATCCGCGAGGAGGTCGACACGCTCGAGCACCTGCTGGCGCGCGCCCTCGGTCTCGACGCCGTCCGCCTCATCCCCTGCGGCGGGGGCGACGCCATCGCCGCCGACCGCGAGCAGTGGAGCGACGGCTCCAACACGCTCGCTGTGGCTCCGGGGCGCATCGTCGTCTACGACCGCAACGTGGCCACCAACGACGCCCTCGCGCGCGCCGGGATGGAGCTTTTGGTGGTGCCCTCCGCCGAGCTCTCGCGCGGGCGGGGCGGCCCGCGCTGCATGAGCATGCCGTTTGCGCGCGGCCCCGTGGCGGGCGCGTAGCGGGGTGCGGGCCGGCGCGCCTCCCGGGCACGGCGCGATCCCGTGCGGGGCGGTGCCATGTAAACACTTGGCGTCACGCCGCCTGCGCCGCCGACCGTTCCGTACCATAGCCCTAACTGCGGCGCGGCGGATGGCCCCGCGCCCGAGCCGATTGCACGCGCGGCCCGCGATGCCGCGATGACCGAGAAAGGAACCTGCCATGGGCGTCAACATCTCCGGCCGGAGCTTCCTCAAGCTGCTCGATTTCTCAACCGCCGAGATCGAGTACCTGCTCGCACTCTCCAAAAACTTCAAGGACCTGAAGCGCGCGGGGGTGCCCCACCGGTATCTCGAGGGTAAGAACGTGGCGCTGCTGTTCCAGAAGACGTCGACCCGTACGCGCTGCGCCTTTGAGGTGGGCGCCCACGACCTCGGCATGGGGACGACCTACCTCGATCCGTCCGGCTCGCAGATGGGCCACAAGGAGTCCATCGCCGACACGGCGCGCGTCCTCGGGCGCATGTTCGACGGCATCGAGTTCCGCGGGTTCGCCCAGGCGGACGTGGAGGAGCTCGCGGCCTACGCGGGTGTGCCCGTGTGGAACGGCCTCACCGACCTGTGGCACCCCACGCAGATGCTCGCCGACGTGCTCACCATCCAGGAGAACTTCAACTACGACATCAAGGGCAAGACCGTCGTGTTTCTGGGCGATGCCAAGAACAACGTCGCGCGCTCGCTCATGGTGGTGTGCGCGAAGCTCGGCATGAACTTCGTGGCGTGCGGCCCCGAGTCGTGCCTGCCCGCCCGCGACGTGGTGGAGGCGTGCGAGCCCATCGCCGCGGCAAACGGCTGCACCATCACGCTCACGACCGACCCGGTGGCCGCCGTCACCGGCGCCCATGTGGTCTATACCGACGTTTGGGTCTCGCTGGGCGAGCCGGCCGAGATTTGGGCCGAGCGCATCCGCCTGCTCGAGCCGTACCGGGTGAGCGAGGACCTCGTGGCGCGCATGGACCCCGCGGGGATCTTCCTGCACTGCCTGCCGGCGTTCCACGACACCAAGACCACGACGGGCGCCCGCATCGCCGAGCAGTTCGGTCTGACCGAGATGGAGGTCGCCGACAGCGTGTTCGAGGGGCCGCGCTCGCGCGTCTTCGATGAGGCGGAGAACCGCATGCACACGATCAAGGCCGTGATGTACGCCACGCTCAAATAGCAGCGCCCCTCGGCCGCCCCTCGGCGGCGCGCCTCCCTCGAGGGGCGGGACCGCCGCGGGGCACAAAAAGGCAGAAAACCACTCCGGGAAGCGCGCCGCAGGCGCTAAGGAGTGGTTTTCTGCTAGAAACGGGGCCCTGGAGGTCTTAAAAGGGCAGAAAACCACACGCGGATGAGCGGGGGCGGGCAGACGTGCCGGTGGCATTCTGGCCTGTCCCCGCGCCCCCTAGTTGTCGCGGATGAGCCGGCGGAAGAGCGCCGCGAAGACCGCCCCGCCCGCGACCGTCCAGGCGAGCGTCACACCGAGCGGCAGGAGCGCGTCGACCGACATCAGCCGTCCCTCGACGAGAAGCCCCATCAGCTCGTTCATCCCGCCGGTGGGGAGCCACCGCACCACGGAGCTCGCGCCCTCGTTGTACATCCCGAAGATCGGGGCGAGCGAGATGAGCACCACCGGCACCGAGTAGAACCCGGCCGTCATCTGGTCGCGCGAGGCGAGGCCGAAGACGAGCGAGATGAGGATGATCGGCAGGGCGCCGAGCGCGCCGACCGCGAGGTACGCCGGCAGCAGCTCGACCCCGGCGGTCCCCACCACGAAGAAGCTCGCCGTCGCCACCGCGAGCGTCGCGCCGAGCGCCACGAGGGCCCGCGAGGCCACGATCTCGCCGGCGCTCACGTTGGCGAGCATGAGGGTGCGCAGCGTGTGCTTCTCCTTCTCCTCGGCGATCCCGTACACCACCGTCATCCCCACGACCATGCCGATGGCCATGGCGAGCGCGCTCGTGAGCGTGAAGGTGCGCAGCACCTGATCGGCCCGGCTCAGGGCGGCGGCGCTTGCGGCGGCCGCGGCAACCTGATCAGATGCGTTGGCAAGCGCGAAGCGCGTGACGAGGGAGAACCCGACGGGGAGCGCGAGGCAGACGAGCATGCTCGGGTTCTTGACGAGGTCGGCGAGGTCCTTGCCCATGAGGACCCTCACCTTGCGCAGCGTTGCTTCCATGCTAGAACGTCCTTCCGGTCAGATCGAGGAAGACCTCCTCGAGGTTGGGTTCGTCGGTGTGGATCGAGAGCGCCTCTCCCTGCGCCATGAGCTCGGCCACGACGTCGGCGCCCGCGGCGTCCTTGGAGGTGACTATGGTACCGCGGCTTCTGGTGCGCACGGTCACTCGGTTGCGCGCATGGGCGAGCTTGAGCGCGTCGGGCGTGTCGCAGGCGGCGATGCGTCCCTCGTTGAGGATGGCCACCCTCCCGCAGACCTTCTCGGCCTCCGCCATGTCGTGGGTGGTGAGAAAGATCGTGGTGCCGCCGGCGATCAGCTCGCCGAGCATGCGGTGCACCTCGGTTCGTGCAGCGGGGTCGAGCCCGCTCGTGGGCTCGTCGAGAAAGAGGAGCTCGGGCGAGTGGATGAGGGCGGCGATGAGGGCGGCGCGCTGGCGCATGCCCTTGGAGCAGTTCTTGAGGGGCGTCCTGCGCGCGTTGGCGAGGCCCATGCGCTCGAGGAGCCCGGGGATGCCCTGCGGGCTCACGCCGCGGATGCGCGCATAGAGGCGCAGGTTCTCCTCGATGGTCATGCGCTCGTAGAGGGCGCTCGTGTCGGAGAGGATGCCGATGCGCTCGTAGTCGGCGTCGCTCGCGTTCTCGATGGGGCGCCCGAAGAGCCTGATGCGCCCGGCATCCTTCTTGAGCTGGCGGGTGAGGAGCTTGATGGTGGTCGTCTTGCCTGCTCCGGACGGGCCGAGAAAGCCCAGGCACTCGCCGCGTGCGAGTGAGAAGGTGAGGTTGTGGAGCACCTGCCTCGGCGGCGTCGAGCCGCCCGCGGGAAAGGAGAGGATCACACCCTCCATAGAGAGGATGGCGCTCATTTCGCACCTCCCGTGCGGTCGCGACGGTCTGAGGCGGACGGCTTGCTCTCGGTGTCGCGGCGCTTGCGCGACGTTCCTCCGCCAAAGGTGCCGGCGGCGAAGCAGCAGGCGATGATGAGGGCTCCCATAAGGGCGGGTTCCATAGCGGTTCCTTTCTCGTGCGGGCTGACTGATGTCTGCGGGTCGGCTGATGTCTGCGGGTCGACTGACGGGGGCTGGCGGGGCTACTCGCCGGCGGCTGCCGGTGCGGCGGGCGCCGCCTCGAGCTGCTTCACGCGGCGCTCGAGACGGGCGATCTGGTAGCCCATGCCCATTACGAGGAGCACGACCGAGATGGCGAGAAGGCAGACGAGCGCGGAGAGCTGGTCGAGATTGAGGCTGGTGTTGGGGGCGAGGGCCTCGGTGGCGATGCGGGCGATCTCTTCGGGGGTCATGGTGGTCCTTTCTGGTCGACGTTTGCGCCGGGCGGACGTGCGGGGGCGGCTACCGTCCCGGGGCGCCCTCGGCGGGGCGCAACCGCATCGTGCGCCACGGGAGCGCCCGGTACCAGCGTTTTTGCGCAACGGGAGCGGTGTTGGCTACGAAAGGAGCACTGGAGGGCACGAGTGGAGCCGCGGTGCGCGCCTACCGCCGGGGGCGGGCCTGCTACCATGGTGGGGCAGTTTAGAAAGCCATCGCGTGGCAGGCTGCCGCAGGCGGAGGCGAGGGGCAAGAGGAGCCCCTGTCCGCCGGTGCGGGACTTGGGCGCGCGGGCGGGGAGGGGAGGCGTCATGTCGACCGCGGGAGACTACGCAACCGTCGGCGAGCTCATCGCCGGCGAGACCGGTCGGAGCCTGCATATAGAGTGCGGGCGCGAGGCGAGCCGCCGCGCCCTCGAGGCCGTCGAGCAGGTTTACGGCAGGCGCCGCCGCGCATGCTATCTCGAGTCGGACCGCGGGTTCGACCGCGATACCGTCCGCTCCTACCTCACGCTCTTCTCCCGCCTGGCGGGAGGCGCGGTCTCACCGGCATCCGCCGCGGCGCACTTCGGCCTCAAAGACCGGATGCGGACCAAGCTCTCCCACCTCACCGCCGAGGAGCGCGCGCTCGCCAACTTCGCCCGCCTCACGCTCGGCGAGCCCGAGGTGGTGTTCTGCGAGCGCCCGCTCATCGACCTCGGGCCCGAGGCGCGCTCGCTCGTGCTCGGGTGGATCGCGGGGGAGGTCGAGCGCGGAACGGTCTTCATCACCGTGGGAGAGCCGTTGCGCGAGGCGCTCCTCATGCCGGGCGACGCCTGGTGGGAGGAGGACGGCCGCTTCTTCCCCGCGCAGACGGCCGACGAGACCGAGGGGGACGACGGACCCGTGTTCGCCGGGGACGAGGTCCGCGTCTGCAAGGTGCAGGCCCGCTCGGGGTCCTCGACGCTCCTGTTCGACCCGCGCGAGGTCGACTTCGTGGAGAGCGTCAACCGTCAGAACTACGTCTCGGTGCGCGGCGAGCTCTATCCCACGCCCTCGACCCTCGATGAGCTCGAGCGGGAGCTCGTGCGCTACGGGTTCTTCCGCTGCCACCGCTCCTACATCGTGAACGTGCAGCGCGTGGCAAAAGTCGAGCGCTTCACCCGCAACTCCTTCAACCTGACGCTGTCGGACGCCGCGCACAGCTCCATCCCGCTCGCCAAAGGGCGCGCGGAGGAGATGCGCGCTACGCTGGGGATGCGCTAGCATGGCCGCGCCTGTGCGCCTGCGGGCCCGCGTCGTGCGCGCGATCTTCCTGCACGAGGTCCGCGCGCTTCTGGTCAACCCGTCCGTCACGGCAACGGCCGCCATGGTGCTCGGCTTCGCGCTCGTGTTCACCAGGGTGCTCGGGTTCTACCCGTCGTATGCCGGCCCGTTTCTGGGGCAGGCCGCCGTCACCACCGTCACCGCCATCGGCACGGTCGGCATGCTCGTGGAGCTTCGCGAGCGCGGGGGAACGGCGACCCTCGCCCGCTCGGGCGCGACGCCCGGAGAGCTTGCGGCGGGGTGCGTGCTCGCCGGCATCGCGGTCTCGGAGCTCGCGGCGTTTCTCTGCGCGCTCGTGGTGGAGGGCGACGTCCCGCGCGCACTCGTCTCCGCGGCGCTCCTCTTGGCGACGGCGGCGCCCGGCGCGTGCGCCATGACCGCCCTCGGCATGGCCGGCGTCGACCAGCAGCATGTCTCGCCGTGGGGCTCGGCGCTGGTGATCTGGGGCATGCTCGTGGGCGCCGCGCCCACGGTGCTGGGCTCGCCCTGGCTGCTGCCGTGCGGCGCAGCCTCCGAGCTCATGAGCACGGTGCTCTACGGCAGCGCGCCGGCGGTGCCCGTCGCCTGCACCGTCGCGGCGGCACTGGGCTACCTCGCCCTCTCGGCGGCAGCGCTCCGCCGGGCGCTGCGGGCCTGAAGGGGCTCCGCCTTCGGGAGGTTTCGTTGACGCCCCTCGGCTCCGCTATACTGGTTGGGTTTACTGAAGGGCCGTGCCGAGAGGAGCGCACGCATGCGTGAGGGTTTCAGCAACGACAGGTACATCGAGCTGCAGGCAGCGCGGATCAAGGAGCGCATCGAGCAGTTCGGCGGCAAGCTCTACCTCGAGTTCGGCGGCAAGCTCTTCGACGACTTCCATGCGAGCCGCGTGCTTCCCGGCTTCGCGCCCGACTCCAAGTTCCGCATGCTCAAGAGCCTCTCGGACGATGTCGAGGTCATCATCGCCATCAACGCCGGCGACATCGAGAAGAACAAGGCCCGCGGCGACCTCGGCATCACGTACGACGAGGACGTGCTGCGCCTCGCCGACATCTTCCGCTCCAACGGGCTCGCCGTGGCGGCCGTGGTGCTCACCCAATACGCCGGTCAGCCCGCCGCCGACGCGTTCCGCCGCCGCCTCGCCATGCTCGGCATCACCTGCAAGCTGCACTATCCCATCGAGGGCTATCCGCACGACATCGACCTCATCGTGTCGGAGGAGGGCTACGGCAGAAACGAGTTCGTCGAGACCACGCGCCCGCTCGTCGTGGTGACGGCCCCCGGCCCCGGCTCGGGCAAGCTCGCCACGTGCCTCTCCCAGATCTACCACGAGCACCAGCGCGGCATCGAGGCGGGTTACGCCAAGTTCGAGACGTTCCCCGTGTGGAACCTCTCGCTCAACCATCCCGTCAACATCGCCTACGAGGCGGCGACCGTCGACCTCGACGACTCGAACATCATCGACTCGTTCCATCTGGAGGCCTACGGCAAGACAACCGTCAACTACAACCGCGACGTCGAGGCGTTCCCCGTGGTCAAGGCGCTCATGGAGAAGATCATGGGCGAGAGCCCCTATCAGAGCCCCACGGATATGGGCGTCAACATGGTGGGCTTCGCCATCACGGACGACGAGGCCTGCCGCGAGGCGGCCCAGATGGAGATCGTGCGCCGCTACTTCACCGCGGCGGTGAACGTCAAGCGCACGGGCACGGGCCAGGAGTTCGTCGATAAGCTGAAGCTCATCATGAAGAAGGCCGGGGTGGGGAAGGACTTCTCGCCCGCGCGCTCGGCGGCGCTACTCAAGGAGGAGACGACGGGGGCGCCCGTGGGGGCCATGGTGCTGCCCGACGGCTCGGTGGTGACCGGTAAGACCTCCGAGCGCCTCGGCGCGGCGAGCTCGCTCATGATGAACGCGCTCAAGAGCGTTACGGGCGTGGACATGGAGCTCGAGGTCATCAGCAACGAGGCCATCGAGCCCATCAGCCGCCTCAAGACCCAGCAGCTCGGCAGCAAGAACCCGCGCCTGCATCCGGACGAGACGCTCATCGCGCTCTCCATCACCTCGGCGACGAGCGAGGTGGCGGCGCGCGTGCTGGCGGGGCTTCCGCTGCTGCGCGGTTGCGACGCCTTCTTCTCGGTCATCATCTCGGCGACCGACGAGGCGCTCCTGAAGCGCTTGGGTATCAACGTGTGCTGTGAGCCCAAGTTCGAGCGGAGCGGTTACTACCACAAGTAACGGAGGCGCCGCCCGGTCCGCGCTGGATCGGCTGCGGTGGGCCGTATAACGGTGCCTTGCGGGGGCGCCCGGCTGCGCGATGCCGCCGGGCGCCCTAATTATTAACCCCCGGTGGACAAAAACCGCAGTGAAATAATGGTTGGCGCCCCCATCGGGGCAGGTTTCGGCCATTTTCCACCGCTGGAAGCCGCTTTTTCGTCATCGTCACGGTTGGTGGTAAGAGCATCGCGCTGACAGACACACCTTGTAGCTGGGAAAACGCGCTGCGGCTTGGTCTTCTATGTTGAGAGGTGCTCGTCAAGGGAGGGGTTAGTTATTATTTCGTTGCGGTTTTTGTCCATAGGGGGTTATTTATATGCGATTCGGAGACGCGCGGCGCCCCTTTTCCGCGCGTTTCCCCTCCCGCGTAGGTTTCCCTTTGGTGAACGCTAAATTCCCCGGCGCCGCGCGCCGGCGAGTGCTACGATAAAGACCCGTAAGGACAGCACGTTCCAAGCGGGAAAGCGCAGGTACAACTTATGACGAAGCACATTTTTGTGACCGGTGGCGTCGTATCGTCTCTGGGCAAGGGCATCACGGCGGCATCGCTCGGCCGCCTCCTCAAGAGCCGCGGCTACAAGGTCACCATGCAGAAGGCCGATCCGTACCTGAACGTCGACCCCGGCACCATGAGCCCGTTCCAGCACGGCGAGGTATTCGTGACGGAGGACGGCTATGAATCCGACCTCGACCTCGGCCACTACGAGCGCTTCATCGACGAGAACCTGACCCGCGACTCCAACTTCACCACCGGCGCCATCTACAAGAGCCTGATCGCGCGCGAGCGCCGCGGCGACTTCTTGGGCGGTACGGTGCAGGTTATCCCGCACGTGACGAACGCCATCAAGGACAAGTTCCGCCGCGTGGAGGAGCAGACGGGCTCCGACGTGGTCATCACCGAGCTCGGCGGCACCATCGGCGACATCGAGAGCCAGGCGTTTCTCGAGGCCATCCGTCAGTACAAGAAAGACGCCGGTCCGGAGAACGTGCTCTACATCCACGTGTCGCTCGTGCCCTATATCGCCGCGGCGCACGAGGTCAAGACCAAGCCCACGCAGCACAGCGTGAAGGAGCTGCGCTCGCTCGGCATCCAGCCCGACATGATCGTGCTGCGCAGCGACCATGAGATAGACGACGGCATCCGCGCCAAGATCGCGAGCTTCTGCGACGTGGACGTGGACTGCGTCTTCACCAACGAGGACTGCTCTTCCATCTACGACGTGCCGCGCATGCTCGCCGAGCAGGACTTCGACCTGCGCGTGTGTGAGCGCCTGGGCCTCGATCCGGGCGAGCGCCACATGGAGGATTGGGACCGCTTCCTGGAGAAGCAGGACCACGCCAACCGTCATGCCGATACCGTCAAGATCGCGGTGGTGGGCAAGTACACCCAGCTGC
Source organism: Candidatus Coprousia avicola (assembly GCA_018715125.1). Lineage (GTDB taxonomy): Bacteria > Actinomycetota > Coriobacteriia > Coriobacteriales > Coriobacteriaceae > Coprousia > Coprousia avicola. The sequence goes on from DVMF01000046.1 coordinate 25,107, forward strand.
CGGACGCCTACCTCTCGGTCATCGAGGCGCTGCACCACGCGGGCATCTTCTTCGACCGGCATGTTGAGGTGCGCCTCGTCGATGGCGAGGCCCTCACGTGGGAGGACTGCCCGAGCGTGCTCGGGGATGCGTCGGGCATCGTCGTGCCGGGCGGTTTTGGCATCCGCGGCCTCGAGGGCAAGATCGCCGCGGCCCGCTTCGCGCGCGAGAACAAGATTCCCTACCTCGGCCTCTGCCTGGGCATGCAGGTGGCGGTGTGCGAGTTCGCCCGTCACGTCGCGGGCCTCGCCGACGCCAGCTCCACCGAGTTCGTGCCCGATTGCGCCTATCCGGTTATCGACCTCATGAGCTCGCAGGAGGACGTGACGGAGAAGGGCGGCACGATGCGCCTCGGCGCCTACCCGGCCCGTCTTGCACCGGACACGCTCACGCGCGAGGCATACGGCGAGGAGCTCGTCTACGAGCGCCACCGCCACCGCTTCGAGTTCAACAACGCCTATCGCGAGACGCTCGAGCAGGCGGGCCTCGTCATCGCCGGCGTAAGCCCGGATGAGCGCCTGGTCGAGATGGTCGAGCTGCCCGAGGACGTGCACCCGTGGTTCGTGGCCACGCAGGCGCACCCCGAGTTCAAGAGCCGCCCGACCAAGCCGCAGCCGCTCTTCCGCGAGTTCACGCGCGCCGCGATCGCGCGCCATGAGGGTGTGGAGCGCCATGCGGTGACGCCCGAGAACCCCGCCATCGAGGTCGGCGCGTAGCGTGGGGGCGCACCCCGCCGCCGCGCGGTCGCGCCTCGCCGCGCCCGCGTCCGAGCCGTCTTCCGACGCCGCGATCCCGGCGCCGTTCGCGCGGGCGCTCCGGGCGTATCTCGACCATCTCGCAATCGAGCGCAACCTGTCGGACAACACGGTCGCCGCCTACCGCCGCGACCTCACCGCCTACGGCGCGTTTCTGGCCGAGCGGGGCATCTTCGACCCCGATGCGGTCGACCGGCACGCGGTGGAGGATTTCGTGGCGGAGCGCCGCGCGGGCGGGTATGCCGACGCGTCGGTCGAGCGGTCGCTCTCGGCCGTGAAGGGCCTCCACGCGTTTCTGGCGCGCGAGGGCATGGCGTCGTCGCAGCCCGCGGCGGCGGTGCGGTTCCCCAAGAAGGAGGAGCGCCTGCCCGACGTCATCTCTGTCGCCGCCGCCGCGCGCCTCGTCGAGCAGCCGTTCCCGCCCACGGCAGCCGGCGCGCGCGACCGGGCGGTGCTCGAGGTGCTCTACGGCTGCGGCCTGCGCGTGAGCGAGCTGGTGGGGCTCGACCGCCGCGACCTCAACCTCGACGATGAGTTTCTGCGCGCGGTGGGCAAGGGGCGCAAGGAGCGGATCGTGCCCATCTTGGGCTCGGCGCGCGCGGCGCTCCTTTCCTATCTGGACGGGCCGCGCTCCGAGCTCGCGGCGCACGCCCGCCGGGGAGGCCCCACCGACGCGGTCTTTCTCAACAAGAACGGCGGTCGCCTCTCGCGCCAGGCCGTGCACGCGCTCGTCGAGCGCTACGGTCGCGCGGTGGGCATCGAGGGCCTGCACCCGCACACGCTGAGGCACTCGTTTGCCACGCACATGCTCGCGGGCGGCGCCGACCTGCGCGTGCTGCAGGAGATCTTAGGCCACGCGAACATCGCGACGACGCAGATCTACACCCATGTCGACCGCACGCAGCTGCGGGAGGTCTATCTGGCCTCCCACCCCCGCGCCCGCGCATAGCGCGTAAGGGGCACCCCTCGGCACGTCAGCGCCCGACCTGCGGCTTCTCTAATTCGTCACAAATCCGCAGCTACGAACATCAATTCGATTCAAGTTTTCCTTGAAGGTTAGGCTTTCCGCCCGCCTTCGACCTATGGGGGTTCACCTTCGGGCGGACCCCCATATCTTGTGGTCAGCGAGGTGCGGTGTGGGGCGGTGGGGGACCGCTCGGGGCGAAGTGGGGGACGCTGGGGGAGAAAATGGGAAAAAGTGGGGCCATGGGGAGGCGATTGCCTATAGAATGGATGACGTCGACAGCGGGGTGGCTCCCGCACCTGCCCACGAGAAGCCTAAGGGGGTTGAGCGGTGTACCTGACCGGTTCCTACGATCGAAATCTCGATGCCAAGGGCCGTCTGTCGCTCCCGCCCGCCTTCCGCAAGGACCTCACCGAGCAGGTAAGGGTCATCTACGCTCCTGAGAAGGAGGTCGACGCCGTGTACGTGTTCACCGAGGACACGTTCCGGGCTTGGCTCGACGCGGTGTTTGAAGCGAAGGGCGGGTTCGACCCGACCAACGAACAGCACCGTCAAGTCAAGGAATGGTTGAACGGTGAGGCAACCACACTCGAAATAGACTCCGCCTCCCGCATCAGCCTTCCTGAGGAGTGCCGGGCGGATGCGCACCTCGACCGCGAGGTGACGGTGGTCGGTAACGGCGACCGTCTCGTGGTCTGGGACCGTGCGACCCACCAGGCGCGCAAGGCGAGCGTCCGCCAGGCCGTCGCGAACTTCTTCGACAACTAGTCGGGGATTCTCGAGAAGGAGACGTACATGGATGAGGGAACGTTGACACCTGAATATCGGCATGAACCCGTGATGCTCCAGGAAGTGCTGGAGACGCTCGCGATCGCACCCGGCGCCACGGTGTGCGACTGCACCCTCGGCGGCGCGGGCCATTCCTCCCGGATGGCCCAGGCGGTGGGGGAGGAGGGGCTCCTTATCGGCATCGATCAGGACGACATGGCGCTCGAGGCGGCTGGAAAGCGGCTCGACGCCGAGGCTCCCGGGGTCCCGCACAAGCTCCTCAAGGGGAACTTCGGCGACCTCGACCGCCTGCTCGTGTCTGCGGAGGTGCCCGGTGTGGACGGATTCCTCTTCGACTTGGGCGTGTCCAGCCCCCAGCTCGATATCCCGGAACGGGGCTTCTCGTACAACGAGGACGCCCCCCTCGACATGCGGATGGACCCGAGTAACAACACTCTAACCGCGGCTGATGTCATCAATACCTTTGACGGACCAGACATCGCTCGGGCCCTGCGCACGTTAGGCGACGAGAAGTACGCGCGCGAAATCGCGCGCGAGATCTGTCGGCGCCGGGAGGTGAAGCCCATCGAGACCACCGGCGAGCTCGTCGACGCGATCAAGGCGGCCATCCCCGCCGCGGCGCGCCGGCACGGCCACCACCCGGCGCGGAAGACCTTCCAGGCCATCCGCATCGTGGTGAACCGCGAGCTCGATGTGCTGGAGGAGGGGCTCGAGGCGGCGATCCGGTGGCTGAACCCGGGAGGGCGCATCTGCGTCATCTCGTACCACTCGCTCGAGGACCGCATCGTGAAGCACACCTTCCAGGAGATGAGCCGGGGCTGCACCTGCCCGCCGGATCTGCCGGTATGCACGTGCGGCAACGTGCCGACACTCAGAGTCATAACCCGAAAACCGCTGGTTGCAAGCGCCGAGGAGGTGCAGCGCAACCCGCGGGCGAGATCGGCGAAGATACGCGTCGCCGAGCGCCTGTAGGCGCTCGAGAGGCATACCGGCGTCCGTCCCGCACCACCAGAAACGAAGCTTACACGTACTACCAACACACCAGGGACGGAAGGCCGGCATATCATGGCTTACTACACTTCAAACACAGCACTCGCCTATGATATGCAGGCCGCGCCCGCCTATGCGCCCGAGGCCCCGCGCCGCGCGCCCGAGGTGCGCGAGCGCCCGCGCTTCGACGTGTACACGGGTGCGGGCCGCGAGGCCAACCAGCTCGTGAGCCCGGTCTTCACGCACGTGCTCAAGGTGTTCTGCGTGCTCGCCGCGCTCGTGTTTGTCATCGGCGTGGCGCGCGTGGGCATCGCGACCCTGACGGCGGCGGAGCTCAACGGCAACGCGACCGTCTCCAACGAGTTGACCCAGGCACGCGACCAGTCGGGCGACCTCGAGGTCATGCGCTCGGTCTACGGTGCAGACGCGCGCATTCGCGACCTTGCCGAGGACACGCTCGGCATGGTGGAGCCGACCGACCGCATCACGCTCGACCTCGCCTCGGGCGCCGGCGCGGCGGGTGTGGACGCGGCGGCACCGACGGCATAAGAAGGGGAGCTCAGGTGAGCCGAGATAGCTATTCCGGACGCGGCGGGGGCAACCGCCGCGGCCCGTACAACGATGGATTCGACGGCGGTCGTCCCTCCCGCGGGGGCGACCGCTCGCGCTCAGGGGCGCGCGCGGGCGACCGCGGCGCGTACCGCGAGGGCGGGCGCGGCGCGTATCGGGGCGGCGCGCGCGACGGGTACGCCCCCCGAGGCGGCGGCGTTGGCGGCGGCCGGGGTACGGGCGGCCGCGGCGGCAGGCGCGACCGCGTCGAGACGGACTTCCTCCACAGCGACCTCATGCACGAGTCCGTCTCGCGCCGCAACGTCGTGATGGGGCTCTTTGGCGCCGCCCTCGTCGCCGCGACGGCCCAGCTCGTCGACTATCAGGTCGTCAACGCCCAGACCTACCGCGACCGCGCCGACGAGCGCCGCCTCTACAGCCAGACGCTCTTCGCCAAGCGCGGCGCCATCTACGACCGCAACGGCAACGTCATCGTGCAGAGCGTGGAGTGCGAGAACGTCTACGCCAACCCCAAGCTCGTGACCGACGTGGACGCCGGCGTGAAGGCGCTCGTCGAGGTGCTCGGCCTCGACGAGGACGAGTGCCGCGACAAGCTCACGCAGGACACGACCTTCGTCTACCTCAAGCGCCAGGTGGACCAGGACCTTGCCAACGAGCTCGCGGACTACAAGGTGGCCGGTATCGAGTTCGAGCCCGCCGTCATGCGCGTCTACCCCTACGGCAACCTCGCCTCGCAGGTGGTGGGTGTCGTCGATATCGACAACAAGGGCCTCACGGGGCTGGAGGCGCAATACGACGAGGTGCTCACCGGCACCAACGGCTGGATCGCGCGCGAGCGCGCCCGCGACGGCTCCTACATCGCCGGCGGCGCGTACGAGAAGGTGGAGGCGGAGGACGGCTCCGACCTCGTGCTCACGCTCGACATGGATATCCAGCAGGCGGCCGAGGAGGCGCTCGCCCAGGCGGTGGAGGACGCGCACGCGCAGTCGGGCTCGGCTCTCGTCATGGACCCGCGCTCGGGCGACATCCTCGCGTGCTGCTCGTGCCCCACCTACAGCCAGACCGATCTTGCCAACGCGGCCACGGCGGATATGAACCTCCGCATGGTGACCGACTCCTACGAGCCGGGCTCCGTCTTCAAGACGCTCGTCTCCGCCATGGGCATCGAGCTCGGCCTCGTGACGCCCGATACCGAGTTCGCGGTGCCCGCGCAGGTCAAGGTGGGCGACGACATGGTCTCGGACGCCGACAAGCGCGATTACGGCCTCACCATGACGCTGCGCGAGATCATGCGCCGCTCGTCCAACACCGGCATGGTGCTCGTGGGCGAGAAGATCGGCGCCGATGACTTCTCCTCCTATCTCGACACCTTCGGCATCACCGAGGACTCGGGCATCGATTTTCCGGGCGAGAACCCCGGCACCATCCGCGCGCGCGAGGACTACGACGGCTCCACGCTCGGCTCCATGTCGTTCGGCCAGGGCATCGCGGTCGCCCCCATCCGCGTGGCGCGCGCCGTGGGGAGCATCGCCAACGGCGGCGTGCTGACGACCCCGCACTTCGTCTCTGCCCAGAGCGACGAGCGCGTCGACTGGACCGAGCACCACGACCGCGTCATGAGCGTCGAGACGGCGAGCCAAGTGACCTCCATGATGGTGACCGTCGTGGACGAGGGCACGGGCATGGACGCCCGCATCGACGGCTACGACGTGGCGGGCAAGACCGGCACGGCCGAGCGCGCCTCCGAGGAGGGCGGCTACTCCGACTACGTCTACATGTCCTCCTTCTTGGGCTTCGCCCCGGCGAGCGACCCAGAGCTCCTCGCCTACATCACGCTCGACGGCACGCCGCAGGGCTCCAACGCCGCGTGCGAGCCGTTTGTGCCCATCATGCAGAAGGCGCTGTCGGTCATGGGCGTCGCGCGCACGCGGTAGGGGGTCGCGCGTCCGGGAGCCTTCTCGTCCGTCCTGCGGTCTTGTGGGTTCCACACCCCCTGCACCACCGGCGCGCGCCGGTCGGGTAGAATGAGCGGTTGCAAGTAAGAGCTTGAGTCAAGGAGAGCTCATGGTAGAGATCGCCGTGAAATATATCGAGAGCGTCACGGGCGCCCGCGGCGTGGCGGGCGACGGCGAGCGCCTGTGCCGCGGCTGCGTGATCGATTCGCGCCTGGTCGAGCCCGACAACATCTTCGTCGCGTTTGCCGGCGAGCGCGTGGACGGCAACGACTACGCCGAGCGCGCGCTCGAGGCGGGCGCCGCGGCCGTCGTGCTCACGCGCGAGCCCACCGAGGACGAGCGCGCCGTCGCGCGCCGCCGGGGCGCGGCCATCTTTGTGACGGACGACCCGGAGGAGTTCCTGCTCCGCCTCGCCCAGGGCTACCGCGCCCGCCTGCGCGCCACGGTCATCGCCGTGACGGGGTCCATCGGTAAGACGACCACGAAGGACATCCTCGCCGCGACCCTGTCCAAGCGCTACCGCGTGCATGCGACCGCGGGCAACTACAACAACCTCATCGGTATGCCGCTCACCATCCTCGCGGCGCCCCGGGACACGCAGGTCCTCGTGCTCGAGATGGGCATGGACGGTCCGGGGCAGATCGAGCGCATGAGCCGCTGCGCCCAGCCGGCCTACGCCGTCATCACCAAGATCGGCACGAGCCACGTGGGGCTCCTCGGCAGCCGCGAGAACATCGCCCGCGCCAAGGCCGAGGTGCTCGCCGGCATGCCCGCCTCGTCCGTCAACTTCGAGGGGTCGCACACGCTGCTCGTGCTCGCGGGGGAGGACGACTTCACCCCGTTTATCATCGACGAGTTCGCGCGCCCGGCCGGTGTTGACGTCGTGCTCTGCGGCATGAGCTCGGACGACGACGTGTCCGCCCGCTCCATCGAGCTCGACGAGAGCGGCTGCGCGACCTTCGACATCATGCTCGAGAACGGCTCGCAGTACCGCACGGGCCTTTCTATCCCCGGCCTGCCCGCCGTGCAGAACGCGCTGTTCGCCGCGGCCATCGCCCAGCGCATGGGCATCCCGCAGTTCGAGATCGACGAGGCGTTCCACGAGCTCTCCATCACCGGGCACCGCCAGGAGGTGCGCGACGCCGCGTCGGGTGCCCGCATCATCGACGACTGCTACAACGCGAGCCCCGAGTCCATGGCGGCCGGCCTCGACCTTCTCGCGCGCCTGGATGCGGCGGGTTCATGCGTGGCCGTACTCGGCGAGATGGGCGAGCTCGGCGAGGAGGCGGCCCGGCTGCACGGCCTCGTGGGCTCCTACGCCGCCGCCAAGAAGCTCGACCTCCTCATCTGCGTGGGCGGCGACGCGGCCCGTGAGCTCGCCGCTGCGGCGAAGCTCATGGGGATGCCCGCTGACAGCATCTTCTGCGTGCCGACGCCCGAGGCGGCGCTCGCGCGCTGGGGGGACGCGTTCGGTCCCGGTGACCTCGTGCTCGTGAAGGGCTCGCATGCCGTCGGCCTCGAGCGCTTCGTAGAGGGGGTGATGGGCGATGCTCGGTAATCCCGCGTACCCCACCTATCAGTCGTTCATCGCCTTCGGCATCGCCGCGCTCGTGGCGCTCGTGCTCATGCCGCTGTGGATCCGCGTGCTCAAGTACGAGCACATCGGCCAGCAGGTGCGCGCCGACGGTCCGCAGCGCCATCTCATCAAGCAGGGCACGCCCACCATGGGCGGGGTGGTGATCCTCACCGCCATCGTGGTGTCGAGCCTCATCATGGGCCGGCTCACCTGGGAGCTCATCCTCGTGCTCGCGGCGACGCTCGCCACGGGCGCCCTCGGCCTCATCGACGACGTCACGAGCGTGACGCACGGCCGCTCACTCGGCCTCACGCCGCACGCCAAGATGATCGGCCTCACGCTCATCTGCGTCGCGTTCTGCTTGACGGCCGTCAACCTCTGCGGGGTGGCGCCCGAGGTGCGCTTCCCGGGCGGCTTCGTCATCGACCTCGGCGTCCTCACCACCACGCTCACGGTCGGCGGCGCCGCGGTCCAGATCCCGTGGCTCTACGTCGCGTTCACCTGGCTTCTCATCGCGGGCCTCTCCAACGCCGTCAACCTGACGGACGGCCTCGACGGCCTCGCGGGCGGCACCTCCATGATCGCGATGCTCATCATGGCCGCCATCTCGTTTCTGCACGGCGACGTCAACCTCGCCATCTTCAGCGCGTCCTGCGCGGGCGCGTGCCTCGGATTCCTCTGGTTCAACTGCTATCCGGCGAGCATCTTCATGGGCGACACGGGCTCGCTCGCGCTCGGCTCCGCGTTCGCCTGCGTGGCCATCATGACCAACACCGAGATCGCCTCCCTCGTCATCGGGGGGCTCTTCATCGCCGAGGCGCTCTCCGTCATGATCCAGGTCGTGAGCTTCAAGGCCACCGGCAAGCGCGTGTTCCTCATGGCTCCCATCCACCATCATTTCGAGAAGCTCGGCTGGGCCGAGACCAAGGTCGTCATACGCTTCTGGATCGTGGCGGCCGCCTTTGGCGCGCTCGGCCTCGCGCTGTTCTTCCAACTCGGGTAAACGAAGGGTCGCTATCATGCCGCTTCCTCAAACCATGAGCCTGCTCGTGCTCGGCCAGGGCACGTCGGGTACCGATGTCGTCCGCTGGGCGCTCGCGCACCCCGAGCGCGTGTCCCACATCACGCTCTACGGCGGCGCCAAGAGCGCGCCCACGCCCGACACGCTCGAGCTCGAGCGCGCCGGGGTCGCGTGCGTGTACGGCACCGAGGACGTGGCGGGCACCTACGACGTCTGCGTCGCGAGCCCCGGCATCTCCGAGTTCTCCCCGTTTTTCGCGAGCGCCCGCGCGCACGCGACCGAGGTCATGGGCGAGCCCGAGTTCGCCTACCGGCTCTCGCCCGAGCGCTGGATCGGTATCACGGGCACCAACGGCAAGACCACCACGACGGCGCTCACCGCCCATCTGCTCGAGGCGGCCGGCTGGGACGCCGACGCCGTGGGCAACATCGGCGACACGCCCACGAGCCGCGTCGACCACCGCGCGCCGGGCTCCTGGTTTGTGGCCGAGCTCTCGAGCTATCAGCTCGCCACCGCAAGCGAGCTGCACCCCCGCGTGGGCGTGCTTTTGAACATCACCCCCGACCACCTCTCATGGCACCGCAGCCACGAGGCCTACGCCCGCGCCAAGTGCCGGCTGTTCCGCAACATGGGGGAGGGCGACCTCATCATCATCGATGCGGAGGACGAGGGCACGGCCGCCGTGCGCGCCCACATCGACGGCCCCGGCCGCCGCGTGCTCGAGCTCGGGCTCGCGGACACGGGCGCTGCCGACGCCGCCTTCGTGCGCGACGGGGTGCTCACGGTCCGCCTCGCCGGTGCGGAGACCGCGCTCGTGCGGGTTGACGAGCTTGGCATCGCCGGCGCCCACAACGTGCTGAACGCACTCGCCGCCTCCGCGGCCGCGCTCTTCTTGGGGGCGGACGCCGCCCAGGTCGCAGCGGGCCTCATGAGCTTCGCGGCGCTGCCGCACCGCATCGAGCCCGTGGGCACGGTCGACGGCGTGCGTTTCTACAACGATTCCAAGGCGACGAACACCGACGCCGTCGAGAAGGCGCTCACGGCCTTTCCCTCCGAGCGCGTGGTGCTGCTCCTCGGCGGGCGCGACAAGGGAACGCCCCTCGAGGAGTTCGCGCGCGCGGTCCTCTCCTCCACGGTGGGCGCAATCGTCTGCTTCGGCGAGGCGCGCTCCCGCTTCCTCGAGGTGCTGCGCGCCACCGACGGCGCGTCCGAGATCGATCTGGCGGAGGCCGACAGCCTGCGCGATGCCGTCGACGTGGCCCGCACGCTCGCCAACCCCGGCGACGTCATCCTGCTGTCGCCCGCCTGCGCATCGTTTGACGAGTTCTCGGGCTTCGAGGAGCGCGGGGACGCGTTCCGCTCCTACGTCGCTGAGCTCGGCGACGCTGCGGACGCGCACTAGGGGCCCTCATGCCGATCTCCCGCCGCACAGAGGGCCGTCCGTCGGACGCGCCCGATAGCGCAGCCGCCCCCGAGCGCACCCGCCCCCGCCGCGCCCCGCGCGACGCCTCGGAGCACTCCGCCCTCGGCGAGCGCCTCATCGCCGGTGTGCCCGCGCGCATCATGCGCCCCCGCCTCGTCTTCCTCGCGAGCCTTCTCGCCATCCTCGCCTTCGGCCTGCTCATGGTCTACTCGGCGTCTTCGGTCGAGGCGCTCTCCGAGTACGGGAGCTCGACGTACTTTCTCGTGCGCCAGGGCATCTTCATCGCCGTCGGTCTGGCGGGCATGCTGCTCATCGCGACCATCGTGCCGCTCGACTTCATGCGCTCGGGCGCCATGTGGGGCGTCTGGCTCGCCTTCCTGTTCCTGCTCGTGGCGGTGCTCATCGCCGGCGAGGAGCGCGGAGGCGCCACGCGCTGGATCGTGATCGCCGGCCAGCAGTTCCAGCCCTCGGAGTTCGTCAAGCCGGTCGTCATCGTCACGGCGGCCAAGATCTTCTACGAGTACTACGAGGAGCGCTCGCTCGACACGGCCCGCTTCATCGCCATGCTCGGCGTCTGCGTGGCGTTGCCGCTCATGCTGATCATCGCCGAGCCCGACCTCGGCAGCTGCCTCATCATCGCCGGCACCGTCTTCGCCATGTGCTACTTCGCCGGGTTCAGCTACAAGGTCATCCTATCGGTGCTGGTAGCGGGCGTCATCGTGACGATCGCCTTCATCGTCTCGGCCGATTACCGCATGGCGCGCGTCAACTCCGACCCCTGGTCGGACCCGTACGACTCGGGTTACCAGGCGGTGCTCGCCATCATGGCGTTCGCCTCGGGCGGCCTGTTCGGCCGCGGCATCGGCAACTCCACCATGAAGTACCACTACCTGCCCGAGGCGCACAACGACTACATCCTCGCCATTATCGGCGAGGAGCTCGGCTTTGTGGGGATGCTCATCTTCTTTGCGGTCTACGCCCTCATGGTCTTCTCCATCTTCAAGATCGCCGAGCAGTCGCCGACGGTTCAGGGCAAGCTCATCGCCTACGGCTCGGGCGTGCTCATCATGCTGCAGTTCCTCATCAACGCCCTGGGTATCCTGGGCGTCACGCCCATGACGGGCAAGACTATGCCCTTCATCTCCTACGGCGGCTCCTCCATGATCACCATGCTCGCCATCGCGGGCCTCGTGCTGCGCGTGTCGCTCGAGAGCAACCCGCGCACCGTGCACGATGTGTTCCGCGCGCGCATGGCCGTGGTGGGCGAGGGCGGCCCGGACGGCCCTGACGGGGGAGGCCCGTATGACGGCGAGGCCCCCGTCATCGAGGGGAGCACGGCAGGTCCGGCTCGGCGCCGCTCGGAGCGCTCGAGCGCCTTTTCCGTCGTGGACGGCGCGGGCGGCATGCCGTCGCGCCCGCGTCCGCCGCGCGGCGGCGCGCAGGCACGGGGCGCGGCCGGCGACCCGGCGTCTCGCTACCGGTCGCGTGCCGGCGGGCCCGCGGGCGGCTACGAGCGGATAAACTTAGACTACGACCCGGCAGCGCGGCTGCGCTCGCGCGACGGGCAGGCCCCGCGCTCGGGCGGGCGCGCTGGAAGGAGTCGACGTGACAGATAGGCTGCGCATAGCGATTGCGGCGGGCGGTACGGCCGGCCATGTGAATCCCGCTCTGGCACTGGCCGAGTGCCTGCGCGACCGCGGGCATGCGGTCCGGTTCTTCGGCGAGGAGCGCCGGCTCGAGGGCCGCCTCGTACCCGAGGCCGGCTTCGACTTTTACCCCGTGCATGTGACGGGTTTCGACCGCCAGCGCCCCTGGACGCTCGCCACGGCGCTCGCGCACCTCGCGCACGAGGAGCGCCGTCTCGCCAAGGCGTTTCGCGATGACGCGGGGCTCGCGCCCGACGTCGCCATCGGATTCGGCGCCTACGTCGAGCTGCCGCTCATGCGCGCCGCCAAGCGCCTCCGCATCCCCATCGCCCTGCACGAGCAGAACTCCGTGCCGGGCCTCGCCAACAAGCAGACGGCGCGCGATGCGGCCCTCATCGCCATCGCCCAGCCCTCGGTGAAAGACGTGTTTTTGCGCGCCGGCGCAAAGGAGGGCGCCATCCGCTTCACCGGCAACCCCGTTCGCCGGCAGGTGCTCGCGGGCGACCGCGCCCGCGGACGCGCCGCCGAGGGCGTGCCCGAGGACGGCATCCTGCTCGTCGTCTTCGGTGGATCCCTCGGCGCCCATCACCTGAACGCCCGCATGGCCCAGCTCAAAGACGAGCTCCTCGCCGACCCGCGCGTGCACGTGCTCCACTCCACCGGCGCCGAGGACTTCGAGGCGACGCGCGACGCCCTCGCCCTTACGCCCGACGAGGAGCGCCGCTACCACGTGCAGAGCTACATCGACGATATGGGCGACGTGCTCGCGGCGGCCGACCTCGTGCTCTCGCGCGCGGGCGCCTCGTCCATCGCCGAGATCGCCGCCCTCGCCGTGCCGGCCGTGCTCGTGCCGTACCCCTTTGCGACGGCGGACCATCAGACCACCAACGCGCACCTGCTCACCGATGCCGGCGCCGCGGTGATGTTCGCGGACGCCGATATCGACGGCAGACCCTTCGCAGCCGAGCTCTTGGGCCTTCTTGCCAGCGCCGACAGGCGCGCCGAGATGCGCGCGGCCGCGCGGGGGCTCAATCAGGCCGAGGCGGCGGAGCAGCTCGCCGACGCCTTGGAGGAAATCGCGCGCTGACGCCCGGTGCGGCCCCCGGCGGGACGTGGGCGGCGGCGCGGCGAGAACCCCGTGCCGTCCGGCGACCCGCCGCCCTCCTCGCCAAGGCCCTCCATTTGCGCTAAAGTAGCATGCTGAACACATCCGGCCTCTTTGAGGGAGCATTCGCCATGGCAGACACCCCGACCCCATCCGCTACGCCCGCTTTCAAGCGCGCCCACTTCATCGGTATCGGCGGAGCGGGCATGAGCGGCATCGCGCTCGTCCTGCATGAGCGCGGCTACGCCGTATCGGGATCGGACCTCAAGACCTCGCGCTACATCCGCCAGCTCACGCGCGCCGGCGTCGATATCCACATCGGCCACGCCGCCGAGACCATCGATGCGGTCGACCCGGACGTGGTCGTCGTCTCCACGGCCATCCCCGAGACGAACCCCGAGCTCGTCCGCGCCCGTGAGCTCGGCATCCCCGTGTGGCCGCGCGCCAAGATGCTCTCCGCGCTCGGCGAGGGCTACACGACGGTGGCCGTGGCGGGCACGCACGGCAAGACCACCACATCCTCCATGGTCGCCACCATGCTCGACCGCATGGGGGAGGACCCGAGCTTCCTCATCGGCGGCATCGTCGAGGGGTACGACACCAACGGCAAGAACGGCTCGGGCCCCTTCTTCGTGGCCGAGGCGGACGAGTCGGACAGCTCCTTCCTCTATCTCAACCCAAGCGTGGTCATCGTCACCAACGTCGAGGCGGACCATCTGGACCATTACGGTTCGTTTGACGAGATCAAGCGCACCTTCGCCGAGTTCATGGGCCTCGTGGGAGAGGACGGCACCGTCATCGTGTGCGGCGACGACCCGGCGCTCGCCGAGCTCGCCCGCGGCACGGGCCGCCGCGTGGTGACGTACGGCTTCGAGGACGGAAACGACGTCGTCTGCGCCCCGCACGCGCACGCCGCGAGCATCGCCAACGCCGCGGCGGTCACGCTGGCGGACGGCCGCGTGCTCGACATCGAGGTTCGCAACAACCCCGGTCGCCACAACCTGCTCAACGCAACGGCCGCCCTCATCGTGGCGGACGTGCTCGGACTCGATGTCGAGGCGGCCGCGCGCGCCCTCTCGAGCTTCGAGGGCGTGCGCCGGCGCTTCACGCACGTGGGCGACGTGTCGGGCATCACCGTGGTGGACGATTACGGCCATCATCCCACCGAGATCCGCGCGACGCTCGCCGCCGCCAAGACGCTCGGCTACCGCCATGTGGACGTCGTCTTCCAGCCGCACCGCTACTCCCGCCTCGAGGCGTTCGCCGACGCCTTCGCCGACGCCTTCGCCGACGCCGACCGCCTCATCCTGATCGACGTCTTCTCGGCAGGGGAGATGCCCATCCCGGGCGTGACGAGCAAGATGCTCGCCGACCTCGTTGCCGCCCGTCACCCCGGCAAGGAGGTCCACTACGTGGCTGACCGCCTCGCCGTGAGCGAGGTGCTCGAGCGCGTGGTGGACGAGGGCGACCTGCTCATCACCATGGGCGCCGGCGACGTCACCACGGTCGGCCCGGAGTTCATCTCCCACCTCACGCGCCGGAAAGCCTAAGCGCGATGGGGCTCTTCAACGCGGTCATGGCGCTCTCGGGCGCCGCGGACACCGATCTCATCGAGCAGGAGCGCCTGGCGCGCCACACGAGCTACCGCATCGGCGGGAAGGCCGACCTCTACCTCGTGTGCCATAGCTACCACGCCCTCCGCCGCGCCATCGACGTGCTCGGCGAGGAGGGGGTGCCCTGGGTCATCATCGGCAAGGGCTCGAACCTCCTCGTCTCTGACGATGGCTACCGCGGCGCGGTCGTGACGCTCGGGCGCGAGTTCTCGCGCATGGTCGTGGCCGAGGACGGCGTCACCCTCACCGTCGGCGCGGGCGTGATTCTGGCGCGCCTCGTCAACGAGGCGCTCTCGCGCGGGCTTACGGGGCTCGAGTTCGCCGTCGGCATCCCCGGCACCGTGGGCGGCGCCGTGTCCATGGACGCGGGCACGCGCACCGAGTGGATGGGCGCGGTGGTCGAGGACGTCCTCACCCTCAAGCCGGGCGCCGGGCTCAGGCACTACGCGCACGACGACATCGTCTGGGGCTACCGCACCTCGACCCTCCCGCGCGACGAGATCGTGCTCGAGGTGACGGTCAAGCTCGCCCCGGGAGACAAGGCCAAGATCCGCTCCCGGATGGAGCGCGCCCTCGATAGGCGGCGGAAGACGCAGCCTCTGGGCAGCGCCTGCTGCGGCTCGGTCTTCAAGAACCCGCCCGACATGAGTGTGGGCAAGATGGTCGAGGACTGTGGATTGAAGGGTTTTTCCGTGGGCGGCGCCGCAGTCTCGCCCATTCACGGTAACTTTATCGTCAATACGGGGACCGCGCGCGCCGCCGACGTCGCGGCGGTCATTCAGAAGGTGCATGAGGAGGTACGAAGGGCGTATGGCGTCGAGCTCCAACCGGAAGTCAAATTCCTCGGTTTCTAAGGCCTCGAAGCCCACCTTCCGTCGTGCCGGCTCCAAGCCGGCTGCCGCCCGCCCCGCACCCGCGGTGAGCGCCGCCCCCCGGCCGGCGCAGAAGCCCATCTCCTCCTATACGGCGCGCGCCCGCGTGGCGAAGCCCTCCGCCAAGCCGCGGAAGGCGCCCTCGGCCGCCCCGGCGCGCAAGCCCGCGCAGAAACCCGCCCCCCGCGCCGCCGTCAAGCCGCAGGCGCGGACCCGCAGGGCACCGCTCAAGGGGCCCGCGGCGACCCCGCGCGTGCAGAACGTGTCCGCCGCGCCCTCGCCGCAGCAGAAGCCCGCGCGCGGCGCCGCTCTCAAGAAGGCGGCGCGCCGTCCGGCCCCGGGTACCGTGAGCACCGTTCCCGCCCAGGCACGTCCCGCCCGCAAGGGGGCGGCCGGTCCCGCGGGCGCCCTCATCGGCCTTGTGGGGGGAGTGCTCGGCGGCGCCGTGCGCGTGGTCGGTAAGCTCCTCTCGGGCAAGGTCGTCGCGCTCGTCATCGCGGTCGCGCTCCTTCTCGGCATCGGCGGCATCGTCGTCGTCAACTCGCCGCTCTTCGCCGCGACCGACATCCAGATCGAGGGGAGCGAGCACGTGAGCGCCGAGGCGGCGCGCCAGCTCATCCAGGTGCCCGAGGGCACGACGCTCCTGAACGTCGATACGGCCGCGCTCACCGCCGAGCTCTCCGAGAACCCGTGGGTGAGCGGGGTCACGGTGGAGCGCGAGTTCCCCCACACGCTGCGCATCACGCCCACGGAGCGCGCGGTCGCC
>DVMF01000047.1 GCA_018715125.1 Candidatus Coprousia avicola
GGGGTCGACGATGGCGACGTCAGGGGTGATGTTGAAGTCGGCCAGCGGGTACTTGATGCCCTTCTCGTAATCGGTGATGACGGAGAAGGCGGTCACCTCGGTCGCCGTGCCGGACGTGGAGGCGATGGCGCAGAACTTGGCCTTGGTGCGGAGCTCGGGGAAGCTGAAGGGGACGATGGCCTCCTCGAACGTCTCGTTGGGGTACTCGTAGAACAGCCACATGGCCTTGGCCGCGTCGATGGGCGAGCCGCCGCCGATGCCGATGATCCAGTCGGGCTGGAACTCCTCCATGGCCTTCGCGCCGCGCATCACCGTGTCGACGGACGGGTCGGACTCGACGCCCTCGAAGATCTCGACCTCGAAGCCCGCCTCCTTAAGATCCGCCTCGACGTCCTGCAGGAAGCCGCCGCGGCGCATGGAGCCGCCGCCGGTGACGATCATGGCGCGCTCGCCCTTGAGGTTTTTCACCTCGTGGCGGGCGCCCTCGCCAAAGTACAGGTCTCGCGGATTGGTAAAGCGTCCCATGGGAACCTCCTGTCTGGCGCCCGGCTGCAGGGGCGCCGCATCACGGCCGAGGGCACTGGGCCCCACTGCCTTGCAAGCGTCCGCGCCATCTGCGCGAACATCTGAAGGAATTGTACCTTCCGCGCGGGCATCTTATACGCCCGCCGCCCGAGGCGCCGCGATGCCCTTACTATGGATGGGCCTATCCCCCATCCGTTCCCCGCCCCGGAGGCTCACGTGCCCCATCTTAAAACCGGAGACCGCGCTCTCATCGCCATCATCGCCCTCATCGCAGCAGGTGGGCTCCTATGGTTCGGCGCGCAAGCGCTCACCGGTAAATCCGACGCCGCAGGCTCCGTCGTCGTCTGCCAGACGCGCGAGGGCTTCTACCGCGTCGACCCTCTCGATGGGGACGCCGCCTACACCGTCACCACCGCCGAGGGCGAGAACCGCGTCTCCATCGCGCACGGCACCGTCGACGTCACCTGGGCGGATTGCTCCAACCAAGTGTGCGTCGACCACGATCCCATCAGCGCGGTGGGCGACCAGATCGTCTGCCTGCCGCACGGCATGGTGCTCGAAATCGTCGCCGACGAGGCGGACGCCGCGCAGCTTATGTGATATACAGAGGTCCCGCCCGCGCGCCGCGGGCTATCCATTGGGTGTGATAACCTATCATGTTTACCAAAGGTGCCCTGAGCCCCTTTGGCCCATCGTCGAGTATCATCCAACGCGAAGGGAGGCGCCGTGGCGTTCGACCCCATACAAGAAGACTGCCTGCGCCTTACCCTGGAGGCGCTCCGGCGCGAGCACATCTTCCCCTTGGAGAACGCGCCGTTCATCCAGACGTGCATGGACCGCTATCAGGAAGACCCCGCACAGCTCATCGTGCATGACCGCGACCGCTCGTTCCATCTGGTCGCGCTGGCGTGCGAAGCCGTCGATTACCGCGTGCCGTTTGTGACCGACGAGGCAGAGGCCGAGCGCCTCACCGACCGCGCCGAGCACCAGCTCAAAGAGGCATGCGACCTCGACGCCGAGAATTGGGACGCCCGGCGCATGCTCGTCGCGCTCACCGCGCCCACCAACGATGCCTACGTCTCCTACCTGATCGACCGTCGCCCCGAGGTCGCCGAGAGCGTCCGCACCCGCACCTCCCAGGCAACGGACCCCTACGACCAAGAGTTTATGAGGGACCTTGGGCGACGCCCCTACCTGCGCTGGCTCGGCGCGCTCGCCGCACAGGCCCTCATCGCCGGCAAGTACCGCCTTGCCCTGAGCACCGCCGAGGACGCCCTCGAGCTCGCGCCCGAGGATCCCGGCGACGTGCGCCACACCGCCATGCTCGCCCTCGCCAAACTCGAGGCGACGCGCGACGAGCTCGCTGCGTTCCGGCGCCGCAATGCGACCGCATACCTGCCACCGGCTCCCTTCCGGCGCCGGCACACCAAGCAGGAGCGCCCCGCAGATGCCTGGACGCTCATCGCCGAGCTCGCCTGCGCCTATCACGAACTCGACTTCTCGGGCGCCACGCGCGCGCTGCGCACCCTCATGCGCGCCTATCCCCGCACGGCCGAGGCGCTGTACTACCAAGCGGAGTTTCCCGAGGGCCTGTTTGCCCGCGTGCACGTCATACCGGGCAGCGAAGACGAGCTCATCCTCGCCCTCTCCGAGTCGACGCCGCTTCTGCAAGAGGGGCTCGGCGCGCCGGAGAATGCCTGTCTCGCCAGCTGGATCGCCACCCATCCGCTCGTAACCGACGCGCTCTCCGAGCGGCGGCGCGACGCCGGGGCGGTACGCCGAGGCGGCGCCGGGGGTGACAACTAATGGACCCCCGCGCGTACGTGTGCGCCTATCTTGAGCGCCGCTATCTCGACGAGCACCCCGGTCTCACGCCCGCCGCGCGCGAACTCGTGCACGCCGAGGTGCTCGCCCGCCCCGCAAAGTACGCCGCCTCCCCCCACGACCAAGCGCTGCTTGCCTACATGGAGGCACATGAGCGCCTGATGGCAGGGCTCGCCGGCATGGATGACCTTTCCGACGAGGAGTTCGACGAGCGCCGCGCCCAGCTCTTCAACGAAGTGCGCCAGGTGCTCGCCCGCATCGCCCAAGAAGACCAGCTCTGCGTCGACGCACGGCTGGTGGCGATTCTTCTGGCCGATGTTCCGCTCGACAGCGCCCTTGCCGACCTCCTCAAACTCGAGGAGGAGGTCCGCGGTCACCTGACGGGGGCCGTTGACGGCTTCGACCTCGACGCACCCGGCTACTGGGACGCGGACGCGCTCGCGCGCCGCGGCATCACCGCGGCGGAGCGCACGGTAAGCGAACCGGCCTGCATAGGCTGGCTGCACACGCTCGAGGCGATCTCGAGCCTCTGCCTCGCCAGCGCCCGGTACCGCGCGGCCATCACCTACGCACGGCGCGTCCATGCGGCGGCGGGTTACCCCAACCATGCCGAGGGCACGGTTCTTCTCGCGCTCGCCCGCTTGGAGAACGAAGAGGATTTCTTCGCGTTTGCCCACGAGCTGAGCGAGGATGCCGGGGCCGACGGGGCCGACGGCCTCGCGCTCGACGATTCGCCCTGGTACCTCCTCGCGCGTACCATTCTGCTCTACAAGCTCGACAAGCGCCGGGCCGCCCAGCGCGCGCTGCGCACCTTTGCCGAGCGCTGCGACGGCGGGGCGTTCTTCATCCTCAACCCCACCTACCTCGACCCCTACCTGCCCGTGCGCCCGGCTCCCCATAATTCGTGGGACCTCGCCCACGAGGCGGTATGGGAGGCCGACGGCATCATCGCCGACACGCCCGACTTCGCCACCTGGGCAGAGGGCGTCGACGGCGTGCTCGCCGCCTCTGAGGCTTTTGCCGCACGCAACGGGTTCTAGGAAAGATGGACCCGTGCGCGATGGGCTATAGTTATGCGCGGGCGCGCAAACACCAGCCATGCCCGCGCCCCCATGTTTGACCACAAGGAGCACCATGCCCAACTTCTCGCTGACCAACAAGGTAACCGTGCATTACACGGGCAAGTTTGAAGACGGCGGCGTCTTCGACACCACCGAGGGACGCGCGCCGCTCACCTATATCGAGGGCGCGCACGAGGTCGTGCCCGGGTTTGAGGCCGCCGTCGCCGGCATGCGGCCAGGCGAGCGCAAGACGGTGACGCTCGAGCCACGCGAGGCATACGGCGAGCGTCGGCCGGAGCTCCTCTACACCATGCCCACCGAGCAGATCCCCAACTACGACGACCTCATTGTGGGGCAGCTCATCTATCTGATGAACGACGAGGGCTACCAGCAGCTCGCCCGCGTCGTGCGCGTGCAGGACGACGGCGAGACCGTCTTCGACTTCAACCACCCCATGGCGGGATGCCGGCTCACGTTTGACCTCGAGCTCATCTCGCGCGAACCGGTGGACCAGGCAAAGGAGGACGATTCCCATGCGTAAGCCCCAAACCGGTATCGCCTGCGCAGGGTGCCCGCACCGCGCGGCGTTTGTCGTCGTGAAAGATGCCGTCGGACGCGGTCGGGGGCGCGTGTTCTGCGGCGATGCCGGCTGCTCCGCCATCGGCCGCCTGCATCCTGCCGCAACTACCTGCCCGGGCGGCGAGGCGGCGCTCATGCCCCGCTACCGTCAGGCCGTGCCTGCGGGCGATGAGGAGGCGCCGGCGACCGTCTGCGCCCACTTTGTGCCCGACCGGGCGCTCCTCGACCCCGCACGCGCGCCCGAGCTCGACCATCTCGCCCGCGAGGGAGCCACGGTCCTGCTCTGCGTGCTCGCCTCGCGCAAGGACTCCCAGCGCGCCGAGGGCCAAGCCGCCCTGGTCGCACGCGCCCGGGAGCTGGGTTGCACCGACGTGGCCGTGCTCGACCCGTTCGATACGCTCGCCAGCTCGGGCGCCGTCTTTTCCGCCCTAGAGGCGCCCGGCGTGCACGGCCTCGTCTTCGCCTCGCCGTGCGCCCAGCTCATGGCGGGCGTCTTCGAGCCCGCCGAGGTCAATGCCTTCGCGTGCATGGGGTGCCAGCGCTGCAACCAAATCACCGGCTGCCCCGCCCTCGCCTTCGTGCCCCCCACCTGCCAGATCGACCCCGACGTGTGCGCCGGGTGCGATCTGTGCGCCGACTTCTGCCGCACGCACACCATCCTCTCGCCGCGCGAGCGCCTCTCGCCTGCGGAGAAGCATGCGATGCGCGTCGCGCGGGCCCTCGGCGAGGTCGCATAGCCCATCTCCATCCCGCCCGTGGTATCAAGCTGCGGTGAACGGAGCGGGCGGCTGCGCGGTGGCGCGATGGCAAATCCTGCGAAAAGGGGCGGCGACCCTTGTCCCGCTCGCCCGCTCTGCTATACTCAGAGCTCCTGTCCCCATCGTCTAGCGGCCTAGGACGCCACCCTTTCAAGGTGGATATCGCGGGTTCGAATCCCGCTGGGGGCACCCACGTCAACGCTAACCCGGCCTCCTCTCCTTGGGGGAGGCCGGGTTTTCTGCTACGTCAGACCCCCAAATCCCCTTTTCCCGAAATCCCGGCTAAACCGTCATGGATGTGATAGGGCCACCGAAGACGCCTGCGGCCCTCTCCGTGATGGGGTCGCCGGCCATGCTCTGCCGAGAGGGGCGCATGCGCGGCGCTGCGCCCGCGGGCGGACGTCTATACCACAGCACTACGCGCCATCGCCCGTGCGCAACCGAAGCGCTGCAAACACCTCGCCATCTCCCGTGACGACATGGGCGAGAATCTCTGTCGAACGCACGCCCTGGGACGGCACCTCGCCAGCCAGGCGAACCGAGAAGGTTACGATGGCGTTGGAACCCGGCGCGTACGATCCGATGTTCGCACCGTGCAGCACCCACGCGTCGGCAACCGACGCACCTGAGGGGTTGCCTGCGTTATAGAGTCTTGTCGTTCCCGATACCAGCTGCAACGCGGGCGGCAGAGAGACCGAGAGGACAACATCTTGGTCTGTCTTTATACCGGTATTCCGATAGTCGATGCGGACGAGCGTCGTCTCACCCGGGCCGATCGCGGCCCTCGCGCCCCAATCGGCATCCTTCTCGCCTTTTGCGCGGATACCCAAAGAGCGCCGCGTCTTCTCAGCCTTCACCATGATCAGAAACGTCGCGTATCCGGAGTAGGCGAAGCACCCGGGAATCCGTCCGTCAAGCCGCTTATAACCCAGCAAGGCCCCTTTATTCGAGACAATGTCGTCCGGCAGCTCGAAGGGCTCACTTTCAAGACCACGTACGGCATTGTAGTAACGGCCGGATCCTGAGATATACGCGACCTTGAACGAACAATCCTCCGGGCAGGTCAGGTAGGCTTCGTCCCACACCGCGCCCGGCTTACCCTCGGGATCATCTTTCGTGGCGCCCAGATTACTCGCCTGTATCGTCACTTGAACCATAGCGTCCTTAACGGAGCCGGGTGCTATGTACGCCATCAGACGCACATCCTCAGCAGTGAGTTTGAGATTTGAGGCAGAACAGTGGTGCACAAACGATTTGACCATGTAGACGTGGCGGTCGATCGCTTGGGCGACCTCGACAAAATCGCCGGCCGACGCCGTCTCCATCGTGTTGGGCATGCCCGTGACGTCCTTGATGAGGGTGAAACCCCGCTCGTCGCCCCATGACGGATCGTCGGTGATCGCATTGAAGACCACGCACGGGGCGGGAGACCTCATGGTAAACGTCGAGCGGTCTTTGGAGCCGACGCACGAGTATTGATGCGCCCGCCCCGCTTTCGCCGCATCGGCATCTGAAGGGGAGGCGCCCGTAGCCGAAAGGTCCTCCGCAACCCACCGGGCAGCCCGCTCGAGCGCGCTCGCAAGATCCGCCACGAGCTCCTCCTCCATAAGGTCGCGCGAGGATGTCCGGCGCATGACGAGCGACGTCACATCGATACCGTTGATGGCGCGCGCCGCGTCGAGGATGTCTCGCCGAAAGCTCTGTATCTCGAAGTATTCCGACGGAATATCCTCCCAAAAGAGGGGAACGCAGACGCGCCCGATCCCATCGCAGCGGCGCAGTTCCTCGAAGCGCCTGTACTCGTAGGCGCACTCCGAGCTCAAACAGTAGTTGGGCGTGATACACGGGAGAAAGATCTGCGTATCCGCAAGGCTGTCATTGATGGCGGTGCGCCACGCATCACCCGGAAGGATGCCGCTGTCGTCAACAAATAGATGCAGCGGGGGCGTCGTCCCCCTCTTGTTGCAGGCGTCCACGGCACGCTGAACAAACGATACGAGACCTCCCGCCATGCCGTCGCGATGAGAGTAGCTGAAGAATACCGAAATGGACGACTCGCACGGCATCATGATTCGCTCCTTTGGTATCGTAACGTCACTCCACGGCCATATTCTGGGCTCTGTAGCTATGGTAGCCGCAAAGAAGCGGGCTGGCGATGCCGATTCTCGGCGCGGTGCCTTACCGCCCATTAGCGGTAGCCCCCAGGACGCCCCGGCGATAGCGCCCCGAAAAATCGGGCCGCCTCGTTACCGATGGGCACGCGCAAACGCGTAAGATAGAGCCATCCAACCGCACGGAGTGCAGCGGCGCAGGGCTTCGGCGCAACCGCACCCCCACCGGGACGAGGAGTTCTCCATGGGATATCTGCCGATTATCGGGACCGCACTGGGCACCGTCGCCGCGCTCGCAGTGGTCGCTGGGGCGGTGTACCTCCTGCACGATAGACTCGACCGAGGGCGGCGCCCGCTCGTCTTCGTCGCCACGTTCGCCGCCGTCGCGACCATCAGCTTCGCGCAGCAAATGCTCTTTGAGGCTGACGCCGGTGGCGGTGACCCCGTCTCGTACTTCGCCACGGCGGCGACCGCGGCGCTCGCCTCGCTCGGCCAAGCCGGCGCGGCGTTTCTCGGCGGCAACGGCTTCTCCCTCTTCCCAGATGCAGCGGGCGACGCCGCAGGGCTCGCCTGGATCGCGGCGAACCCGGGCGCTTTCGGGCTGCACGCCCTCTTCGAGCTTGGCAACCTCCTCTCGCTCGCGCTCACCGCGGAGTTCGCCCTCACGCTCTTCACGGGATTCTCCACCCACCTGAGCCTCATCCAGGGGCATTTCGACGACGTGCTCATCGTGCGGGCGAGCACGTCCATGGCGGAACACGCCCGACGCTTCATCGAGGGTGCGGTCGCACAGGCCCCGCACCACGGCCCCGCCGTCATCTCGCTCGTGCGCGACGCCGACACCGCCGCAGAGGCCTGGCACATCGCCGCGGCAGGCCATGTCGAGACCGTCGATGGCGACCGTGCTCTCCGGGAGGCCGCCTGCATCGCACGGCACCTCAAGGGCCCTCGACGCGCTGAGGGCCGCACCGCGCCGACAGGCAGGGCCGGCGCCCCGGGGAAGGCGCGGCAGGGCAATCGCTCGCTCTACGTCGCGGCGTTTCGCAACGGGCGCGTCACCGTTGCCCTCTACCGGCCCGACCGCGTCCGGGCGTGGGGCGCCGCCGACTGGGCGCGCGCCCTTGACGGGTCCGACCCCGGTGCGGGCGGCGAGCCGCGCGCGGCGACCGGCATAGACGCCCCCTCGGACCTCTACTCCTACAGCATCGAGGAGATTAAGGTGCGCCAGCTCATGCGCCGGCTGCTCCCCGCCCACGGGCCAGGGGTCGGGCTCGGCCTGCGTCCGCTTACTGCCATGGTCATGGGCGATAACATCGAGCGCATGGTCCTCACCATCGTCTACCTCATACGTAACGGGCAGGCGCTCTGCGTGGATGACACGGATGCGGTGCGGCCCCTGGTACCGCACGTCGCAATCGCCAGCGCCGCGTCCGACCGCATCGAGCGGCGCCTCAGGCGCGCTTACCCGGCGCTGTTCCCGGCGGCGGCCGCAACAGGGGCCGCCGCCACCGGCGCTACGGCCGGCGGCGCCACAGGCGCGGGCGCACCCGCCCCGCTCACTCCGCCCGCGACGCTTGCCTTCTTCACCAGCAAACTCGATATGATCGAGCAAACGCCCCTTGACCCCGCAGGGGTCGCACTCGTGGTGAACACCGAACCCGACGAGGGTCGCGCACCGTCGCAGCGCGAGGTCTGGCACCGCGCGCTCGAGCGCCGCTGCCCCACCATCGACCCCCTCTACATCCAGTACGACGCATCCGAGCGACCCGCCTTCATCTGGGAGAACGGGTATGGCGGTCGAGAGCGGTCGCGCGCCGAGGAACTCAAACGCGTCCTCGTCTACGGCAGCACGGCAGACTGCATGCAGGCGAGTCTCGTGCTCCACCGCTCGATCGACCGCCGCGCCATGATGGTGAACCTGCGCTATGCCGATGCCGACGCTCGGCCCGACCTCTTCGACGAAGAGCGCAACGAACGCTACCTCGGCCGCGCCGTCGCCGCCTGGGACGACCCGTCGCTGACCCTCTACGACCGCGAGTCGAGCAGGGCCACGGCCGACTTCATCAGCGCCGAGCGGCTGTTCTGGGAGGAGCAGGCGAATGCTCTCAGGGCGCGAAGCGGCCGCGCAGAGCTCACTGCGCAAGACCGCGCGCACCTTTGTGACCTCGTAGGCAGGCTCGAGCATCTGCGCTGGTGCGCCTATATGGTCACGTCAGGTTATATCGCAAGGCCATGGGACGACCTCGCAGAGGCTTTTGCGAACAGCTACCGTACCTACCGGCAGCAGGGCGGCGACCCCACCGACCGTGGCGCCGTGCGGGCGCTTGTGAAGAACGTGCTCCGCGACAAGCACCTCAAACGGCACGTGGCGCTCGTCGACTGGGAGAGCCTCCCCGAGGTCGATGCCGCCATCGCGCGCATCGCGGACACGCCCGAGAACGAGCGAGCGCTCGCGCAGGCGGATGTGCTCGGCTGGGTACGCTCGCGCTGCAACCAGCAGGCAGATCGCGCAATCGCCGATCAGTTCATCGATCCCGTCTGATAACAGCCCCTTTGGTTCAGCCGCCGAATATGCCCTACGTGCTGTGACCCAGTCGCTCCGACGCGCCGCACAGCGGCGACAGGCCGGCAGAGCTAGTTCTTGAGCGAGTTAAGCGGTGCCGGGAAGCGCCCGCCGCGATGCGCGAACACGGTGCCCGCATGCGGGTTGACGGGCATGATGGGCGCGCGGCCAAACAGGCCGCCGTACTCGACGGCGTCGCCCACGCCCTTGCCGATGGCGGGGATGATGCGCACCGCCGTCGTCTTGTTGTTGATGACGCCGATGGCCATCTCGTCGGCGATGATGCCGGCGATGGTCTCCACGCTCGTGTCACCGGGGATGGCGATCATGTCGAGGCCGACGGAGCACACGCAGGTCATGGCCTCGAGCTTCTCGAGCGTGAGCGCGCCCGCCTCGGCCGCCGCGATCATGCCGGCGTCCTCGGATACCGGGATGAACGCGCCCGACAGCCCGCCGACGCTCGAGGTGGCCATGACGCCGCCCTTCTTGACGCAGTCGTTGAGCAGCGCGAGCGCCGCCGTGGTCCCCGGGCCGCCGCACGTGCCGACGCCGATGATCTCCAAGATGCGCGCCACCGAATCTCCGATGGCGGGCGTGGGCGCGAGCGACAGGTCGACGATGCCCTTCTCGACGCCAAGACGATGCGCGGCCTCGCGGCTCATGAGCTCGCCTGCGCGCGTGATCTTGAAGGCGGTCTGCTTGATCTTCTCGGCGACCTCCATCATGCTCGCGGTCTCGGGCAGCTCCTCGAGCGCCGCCGCCATGACGCCGGGGCCGGAAACGCCCACGTTGATGACGGCGTCCGCCTCGCCCGAACCGTGAACGGCGCCCGCCATGAACGGCGAGTCCTCAACCATGTTGGCGAAGACCACGAACTTGGACGCGCCGACAGAATCCTGATCGGCCGTAAGCTCGGCCGAGCGGCGGACGAGCTCGGCGACCTTGAGCACAGCATCCATGTTGATGCCGGCGCGCAAACTCGCCACGTTGACGCTCGAGCAGACGCGGCTCGTGGCCGCAAGCGCCTCGGGGATGCAGTTCATAAGACGGCGGTCGGCGTCGCCAATGCCCTTGTGAACGAGCGCCGAGAATCCGCCGAGGTAGTCGATGCCGAGCGTCTCGGCGGCACGGTCGAGCGCGTGGGCGAGCGGCGTCAGGTCCTCATCGTGGCAGGCGGCGGCGATCTGCGCCACCGGGGTGACGGCGATGCGCTTGTTGACAATGGGGATACCGTACTCGCGCTCGAGGTTCTCGGCGGTCTCGACCAGGTGCTCTGCCGTATGAGTCACATGGTCGTACACCTTGGTCGCCATGCGCTCGAGGTCCTCGTCGGCGCAGCTCATAAGCGAGATGCCCATGGTGATGGTGCGGATGTCGAGGTTCTGCTCCGCGACCATGCCACGGGTTTCGGCGATTTCTTGCGGGGTGATGGCCATGCGCGCTCCTAACGCTCGGGTGATGGGTTGCTCCGGCGGCTCCATGTTTTTGGTTATTGTAGCCTGTCGCGCCCGTCTGGCGGGACAAGGGCGCGGCGTCCGCGCGTTTCACATGAGTCGCGGAGGGGGTGCGCGAATCTGCCCATACCGCGAATCTGGCCAAACCAGCCTGTGGCGCCGCCTGCAAAGGGGGACAATGGGGCAAAGGAGGTTACCGTGACCGCATACAACCCACCCCCCGCACACCCCCGGCAGACAGCCCCCGCGGATAACCGGAAAGAGCCCAGCGGGGCCGCCCCCAGCGTCCCCGCCGCCCCTACGCTCATCACCACCGACTGGAACGAGGAGTGGAAGGCGCTGCAGAAAGCGCGCCGCAACCCCGACGATCCCCGCTTCTGGGACCAGCGCGCCAAGCACTTTCGACCGCGCGAAACGCACCCGTATGCGCGCGCCTTTATCGAGCTCGCCGCCCTCGAGCCCGGTGAGCGGGTGCTGGATATGGGCTGCGGCGGCGGCACCCTCGCCATCCCCCTCGCCCGCGGTGGGCACCCTGTGGTCGCCTGCGACTTCTCGAGCGCCATGCTCGACGCGCTCGCCGAGGGCTGCGCCTACTATCAGGTCGAGCATCTGGTGGAGCCCCACCTGCTCGCATGGGACGAGGACTGGGAGCGGGCGGGCATCGCGCCGCAGTCGGTCGATGTCGCCTTTGCGAGCCGCTCCATCGCCACCGCCGACCTCGAGGCGGCGCTCGTCAAGCTCGATCGCACGGCGCGGCGACGCTGCTGCATCACCCTCGTGACCGGCGCGAGCCCCCGTGTCGACACCACCGTTATGGCGGCCATCGGCGCCTCGGTAACGGAGAGCCGCGACTATATCTACGCCTTCAACATTCTCGTGGGGCTCGGGCGCTACCCCGAGGTGCGCTACATCGCCTCGCCCAGACGCGACACCTTTGACAGCCTCGAGGACGGCATCGCCGACTTTGCCCGCATGCTCGAAGGTGGAAACGAGGGGCGCATCGACGAGCTCGCCGCCTACCTTTCCGCCCATATGGTGGAAAACCCCCACGCCGGGGAGCCCGGCGAGAAGGGCCGTCCGCAGGGACGCTACACCCTTGACCATAACCGCATCGTCCGCTGGGCATTCATTGCCTGGGAGACCGAAGGGAACCGCTCATGACCGCACGCATGCCCCAAAACGAGGCGCCTCGGCACGCCCGGACTGCCCCCGGCCGCCGCGGTGCGCGCTCGCACGCCGCCTCGTCGACGACACCCGCCGCCGAGGCCGGGCACACCGTCCGTCCCGCCGCCTCGAACGGGGTCAGGCGACCGCTCAACGCGACGACCGCCGCGCACCGCGCCGCGCGCACCGCGACCGATAGCGAGCGCACCCGCTACCGGCAGGCGGCCGCCGGCGTCAGCCGCGAGCGCGCCGCCCAGCTGGGGGCACGCACACGGCGCAGCCACGCCCCCGCCATCATCGGCGCCGTCATCGGCATCGCGCTCGCCTGCCTGCTCGTCTGGTGGATCGGCAGCGCGGCCCTCGCCGTCTTTATGGACGACGGCACCGGGAAGACGGTAACCGCCACCGATGCCGGCACCGGCACGGAGACGCCTGCCGAGGACACCGCACGGGCCGTCGACGCAACGGGCACCCTCGATGTGGGAGGCTTCACGTACTCCCTTGTCGATGCGGGCGACGGCACCTACACGCTGTCACGCCAGAACATCGGCTCGGACGCCGCGCCCAACCCCCGCTTCACCGTGACCGGGACGCCCGTCGGCATGGCCGTCTACAACCACTACCTCTACGTCGTCTCCAACCGCGACGGGCGCTTCTATATCCAGAGCTACCTGCCGGGCGACGGGTCGACCCCCTATGACCTGCGAGAGGGTGAGGGAACGGTCACGGCCGTATCGCTCTCGGGCTCGGTGCTCGAGCTCACCGAGGAGGGCGGCCGTACCTACACCCTGGATCTCGCCAGCTAGACCTCGCGCGTGGCCGAGGGTACGCGGCTCCTCGGCCCTGCGGGTCCTCGGCGGGCACCGCTCGCAGCGGCGCCGCGAGCGGTGCGACCTCCCCTCAGCTGCAGCCTGTGGTGGTACCGCAGTCCATGCACACCTTGCACGTTCCGTTTTGCACCATGCGCGAGCTCCCGCAGGTAG
Organism: Candidatus Coprousia avicola; assembly: GCA_018715125.1. GTDB lineage: Bacteria > Actinomycetota > Coriobacteriia > Coriobacteriales > Coriobacteriaceae > Coprousia > Coprousia avicola. The sequence goes on from DVMF01000047.1 coordinate 13,023, forward strand.
GGCAGACGCTGCCGTCGTACAGCCGCTCGCCATGGATGGCCGTGTCGTGCACCGCCTCGCTCACAAACGCTGCCGTAAAGAAGTCCCCCGTATCGACGGCACCCGTCTCCTCCTCGAGCTCCTGCTCCTTGGCCGCCGTGAGGCGGACGAGCTCCTCCTCGGTTGCCACCGGCTCCTCGTCAAAGGCGGGCTCGACCGGCGCGGGCACCGGAGATGCCGAGGCGGGGGCGCCCCATCCCTCGGGCTTCACCTGCACACGCGAGTAGTCGCCCAGCTCGATATCGATGACCTTGGAGATGAGGTCGGAGATGGACGTGACGTACTTGATGTTGGGATGGCTCTGCACGAAGCCGTAGGGCTCGTACATCTGGCCGCGCAGCATCTTGGAGATGCGCTCGGCGGGAATCCCGTACTGCAGCATGACCGAGATGGTCTTGGAGAGCGAGTTGAGCAGGCCCATGATCGTGGTGCCCTCGCGGTCGGTCGTCACAAAGAGCTCGGCGATCTCGCCCTCCTCGTTGCGGTTGACTGTGGTGTAGATCTTCACCCCGTCGATCTGCGCCAGATGCGTGTGGCCGTTGCGGATGCCGATGATCCGCCTGCGCTCCGCGGTGCGACCCGGCTGGGCGAGCCTCACCTGCGCATCGCGCGCATATGCCAGAAGCTCGGCGTACGAGAGGTCGCCCAAATCGCCCTCATCCGCACCGTCGGCAAGCGAGGTGTTGAGCGGCTGCGCGTTTTTGGAGCCGTCGCGGTAGAGCGTGATGCCCTTGCAACCCGTCTGCCAAGCGAGCATGACGACATCCTTGAAGTCATCCACCGTCGCCGCGTTGGGCAGGTTGACCGTCTTCGAAATGGCGCCGGATACGAGCGGCGTCAGCGCCGCGACCATGAGCACGTGGCCTCTGGGGTCGATGTAGCGCTCGCCTGTACCGCACGTGTTGGCCGTATCGAAGATGGCCAGGTGCTCGTCTTTCAGGTGCGGCGCGCCCTCGATCTTGCCGTCGACGATCATGCCCGCATCATCGGTCGCCTGCACGTAGGCGAGGATGTCTTCCACCTCGTCCTCGGTATAGCCCAGATGCCTGAGCGCGTCGCCGATGACGGGGTTGGCGAGCGTCATGAACCCGCCGCCCGAGAGCTTCTTGTAGATCATATGGCTGAAGAACGGCTCGATGGAGGTGGCGCCGCAATCCATGGCGAACGAGATGGTGCCGGTAGGAGCCATGACGCTCACCTGGGCGTTGCGGTAGCCGTAGCGCTCGCCGAGCTCCTCGGCAAACGTCCAGCTCTCGATGAGCGCTTGGGCGAGCGCACCCTCACCGGCCGCCACCAAAAGATCGAAGTCGACGATGGGCGGCTCGATGGTAAGGTCCTCAAACGGGTCGTTGCGCGCACCGGCGACCCGCGCATGGTTGCGGATAACGCGCATCATATGGCGCTTGTTGATGCCGAAGCAATCGAAGGGGCCGACCTTGCGCGCCATGATGGCGGAGGCGGCGTAGCTACGGCCGGTGAGCGTGCCCACGAGCGCCGAGGCGAGGGCGCGCGCCTCGGGCGAGTCGTACGGCATACCCTTCGCCATCAGCAGGCTCGCGAGGTTGGAGATGCCAAGGCCCGTGGCGCGGAAGCGGTAGGTCTTGCGCGCGATATCCTTGGTGGGGAACTGGCCCCATGCGATGGATGCCTCCAGCGCGAGCTGGATCAGATCGATGGCGTGCTCGTACCCCTCGACGTCGAAGCGGTCCGTCGCCGGATCGTAGAACCGATAGACGTTGATGGAGGCGAGGTTGCAGCTTGAGTCGTCGAGGAAGGCGTACTCGCCGCAGGGATTCGTTGAGTTCAGACGGTTATAGCTCGCGCCCACGACGCCGTCCTCGCCACCCGGACAGGTATGCCACTCGTTGAAGGTGTCGGAAAACTGCGGGGCGGGGTCGGCGCAGCGCCACGCGCTCTCGTTGAAGACATCCCAGATATGGGAGACCGAGACCTCGCGGTCGAGCGCGCGGTCCACACGGCCGCGCAGCGTGTAGGTCGCCTCGGGCTCCTCGTCGAGATGGGCGACCTTGGCCATGAACTCGTTATCGATGCGCAGGCTGTTGTTGGAGTTCTGGCCCGATACCGTCGCGTACGCCTCGCCGTTGATGTCGCCGTCGTACCCCATCTTCATGAGGGCGAGCGCCTTATCCTCCTCGCGCGCCTTCCACGTGATGAACTGCTCGATATCGGGATGGTCGATGTCGAGGCAGACCATCTTGGCGGCGCGGCGCGTGGTGCCGCCGCTCTTGATGGCGTCGGCATTGCGGTCGAGCCCGCGCAGGAAGCTCATGACACCGCTCGAGACCCCGCCCCCGGAGAGCTTCTCGCCCTCGGCGCGCAGGGCGCTGAAGTTAGAACCCGTGCCCGATCCGCCTTTGAAGAGCTTGGTCTCGGTCACGAACTCATCAGAGATGGAATGCTCGCCCAGGAGCTTGTCCTCCACCGACACGATGAAGCACGCGCTCGCCTGCGTGCGCGTGTACTGGTCGATCGACTCTACCACCTCGCCGGTGGTGGGCTCGACGTAGTACATGCCCTGCGGCTCGCCGGCGATGCCGTACGCCCGCTTGAGCCCGGTGTTGAACCACTGGGGAGAATTGGGGGCGAAGCGCTGGTCGAGGATCATATAGACGAGCTCGTCATAGAGAACCTGCGCTTGGCGGCCCTCCTCGACGAGCCCCTCGTCCACGAGTGCCGCGACCCAGAAGTCGGCCATGCGGTGCGCCACCTGCTTGAGCGACGCCTCGCTTCCCGTTTCCGGCACGCCCGCGCGCCGGAAATACTTCGAGGCGATGATGTCGACCGCATTCTGGGAGTAACCCGCGGGGAACTCGAGACCCTCCATATCACAGAGCGTCTTGCCCGTCTTGTAATCCGTGAGGTGCACGGCGCGCTCCGACCATTCAAACAGGTCGTACACGGTCTTTCCCGCATACGCGGGTTCGTCGAGCGCGGCGGTGAAGCGCCTGGCGATCAGCTCGTCAACGGTAGTGGCCATAGTCCCTCGCTCTCTTCGCGGTGTCGCGGGACACCTCGGTCGATGCAATCAGTATGGCGGCTCGTGCGGACAGAAAAGGTGCGCCCGCAGACGGCAGAGCGGCCAACCGACTTTGAGTGTAACAAGTGGGCTTGGAATCCCGTCACCAATATCTAGTGTTTTAGGTGAATGGACTCACCATATATAGCTTTTCTTAGGTAACTTTCCTTGACCTGCCCACATACGGCCGCACGGCTGCCGGCGCGCCGCCGTTCGCCGAATTCGGCACGAGCGGCCACCGCGCGGGCGCGCGAAAGCCGCATGCCGCGCCACAACATCTTGTGCGGCGCGGCATGCATCCCAAGCCGCAGGGCCCCTCGCCCCGCGCAGCGGCGCTTACTCTACGTCAAACAGGTAATCGAGCTCAGACGTCCAGGCGTTCTCGTCGACGACCCAGCCGTCACCCTCGGCGCGCAGCACGATATCCATCGCGTAGCCGTCGTTGAGAGGGGCGCGGCGCGCAGCCTCCATCAGCATGATGCCCACGCGCTCGGCATCCTCCTCCATGGTCGCAAGCTGGAACTCGTCGGAGGAGGTGTAGGCATCCATCATGGCGTTGAACTCGTCGATGACCGCGTAGATATCGCGGCAGGTGACCGTGGCGTGCACCAGGGCGGAATCCCCCGCCTGCCCGACGTAGACGCTATCGATGGTGTAGGTCATGCCCTCGACCATAACGCGCGCGTACTCCGTCGCATCCACCCCGCAGTCGGCAAGAGTGAAGACCTCCATCTGATGGGCGAAACCCTCGGAGACCAGAGAGCCGATGAGATCCATCTCGACGGAATCGGCCGCCGCGAGCGCGGCGAGGCGGGCGTCGGCGATGTCGTAGACCGCCCGGTCCGCGGCGTCGAGGGTGGCCGGGTCGACCGGCCCGCCGGTGAGGAGGTCCTCGATGTCCTCTTCGGAAAGACCCTCGGGAAGGTCGGGGTCGGGCACATCGTGATCGAGGGGGTCGATGTTCTCCACCAGCACCTCGTCTGCGGGATCGTCTTCGGCGGGGGCCAGAAGGTGCGGTCCCACGAGGGCAAAGACCACTGCGAGCGCCACGACGGCCGCCGCGACGACCGCCACCACCGCGCCGTTCACGCCGCGCCGAGGCGCCGAGGCGACGGGAGACGCCTCGCCGTACGAGGGACTGACCGGGCCGTTCCACGGATTCACCTCGGGCTCGGAATGCACCGGCGAGGCGGCGGGCTCCCCTGCGGTACGCACCGGCTGCCCGGCAGGCGCCGCATCGCCCCCAGGGGCCGCCGAGCGATCTGCACCCGCCGCATCGGCGAGGGAGGGCGCATCGGCGCCGGAGTCCGCCTCGGACGCCCGATCCGGCGCCGCATCGGGGGCCGCTTCCGCCCCAAACGCGACCTTGGCCCCCTGCGCCCCACCGGAGGGGAGGGGTGCATCCGGCGCGGCGGGCACCGCGGGCGCGGCTCCCGGGAAGCACTCCAGGTCGTTCAAGGTGCCTTCGTCTCGCTCGTCGTGCTCATCCATGGTATCCCCGTTCCCGTCGCAGCGGCCCTCTCCGCCCCAAACGGTATCGGGCCCTCGACACGGTCGACTTCTTGTTTGCTATCGTACCTGAGCGCCGTGCCCGCTTGCGGCAGATATCGGTATATGGCGCCCACGGCGTCCTTTTTTGCAACACGTGCTCTTTTCACGGGGTTGCGCGATGCGCGCGCCGCAAGGGACCGCATTGCGGTATCGTGTGAGCGCTTTGAACCCCCAGCGGCCGCATGCGCCGCAGAAAGTGAGAACCCATGGCACTCACCGGTCGCCAGGTCCGCCAGCTCAGGAGCCTTGTCCACCACCTCGACCCCGTCGTTATGATCGGCAAGGCCGACATCAACGACGGCATCGTCGCCCAAGCGAACGACAGCCTCGAGGCCCACGAGCTCATCAAGTGCGCGGTGCTCGACAGCTCCAATCTGACGGCACGCGAGGCGGCCGATGAGCTCGCGGAGCGCTGCGGCGCCGAGGTCGTCCAGGTCATCGGCCGGCGCTTCGCCCTCTATCGCGCCAGTTCGCGCAAGGACGTCGAGCACATCGCCCTCGCCTAACGGCCGCGCCGCCGTCCTCGCGCCACCGGCTCCGAGATACCATCCTCCTGATACATTCGTTCCAACCTGAGCGACTTCGCCCGCGTCGGCGCGGCGGCCCACTACCATGGGGCTACCATCACGTTCGAGGAGGCCCCATGCTTGCCGACTACCATGTCCACTCGGAATTCAGCGACGACTCCTGGTACGCCGTCGACGACGTCTGCCGCGACGCGATCCGGCTCAACCTGAACGAAATCTGCTTCACCGACCACGTCGACTACGGCGTGAAACCCGATGCCGACCACGCAGCGCTCGCACGCGTCGTGGACGGCAAGGCCATCGTGAACGTCGATTACCCGCGTTACTTCCCCGCCCTCGCCGCGGCGCGCGAGCGCTACGCCGCCGACCTCGCCGTGAAGCGCGGGCTCGAGCTGGGGGTGCAGAGCCACACCATCGCCGAGAACCGTGCGGTCATCGACCGCTGGGGGACGGAGATGGATTTCGCCATCCTCTCCATCCACCAAGTGGGCGACGCCGAGTTCTGGACCGGGGACTTTCAACGCGGGCGCACTCAGCAGGAGTACAACGACGCCTACTACGCCGAGATGCTCAAGGTGGTCGAAGGGTTTTCGGGCTACAGCGTGCTGGGGCATCTCGACCTCATCAAGCGCTATGACCCCGAGGGCATCTACCCCTTTGAGCGGAGCCGCGATGTCATCGCCGAGATCCTGACGCGCGTTATCGCCGACGGCAAGGGCATCGAGGTCAACACGTCGAGCTTCCGCTACCAGCTCCCCGACCTGCAGCCCTCGACCGAGATCCTCAAGCTCTACCGCGACCTGGGAGGTCGCATCATCACCATCGGCAGCGACTCGCACGAGCCCGGCCACCTCGGTTCCTACATCACCCTCGTCAAACGGCACCTCGCTGCGCTCGGCTACACCGCATACTGCACGTTTGACGCCTGGGAACCCGTCTTCCACCCCATCGACGAGCAGTAGGGCGCCCATGGGACTGCCGCGCCACATCATCTGCGTCGACGCGGGAGCGTACGCGCGCGCCCGCGGTGCCGACACCGCGGGTGCGCATGACCTCGCGGACGCCGTCGCCTTCCTGTTGGCGGATTTCGCCGAGGCGCTTAATGTCTACGCCCGCCTCTCCGCTGCCGGCAAAGGCGGAGCCGATACCCCTATCCCCGAGGTGCGGCAGCATGTGGTTGCGCCCGCCGAATCGCACGCGGACATGGCCGGCTTCGACACCGTCGTCATCGGATATGCGGCGCGCACCCGCCGAGGGTCCAATGCGCGCGCCGCGGCGCCGGCTGCGGACGCAGAGGTGCTTCCCGCCCTTCTGGCGCAGTTGGGCGATATACCGGCACCGGGCGCGCGGGTCTACGGCCTCTGCGCCGCCTTTGGCGCGACCGGGTCGGGCGCCAGAGACGGCACCGCGAATCCGCCGCGCGCCGGCGATACCCCAAGCAGCCTCAGCGTGGCCTGCCGCGCACGGGGGCTCCTCTGGTGCGGCTCGCTTACCGTCGAGCATGCCGACCTGCTCCCCCGCCTCGCCCTGAGCCCGCGCATGGGCATCTTCCGCCGTCCCGTCTCCGAGGCGACCGACCGACTCATCCTCGCCGTGCGGACGGGCGCCGCCTTTGACCCGGAGACGGTAAGGCCCGGCGGGCGGCTCCTAATGCGTGCGGGGGAGTTCTTCCGGACCCCTCGCGCCGGGAGCCGCCGCGCATACGGCGCATAGGGGCGCCGCGCCCTCAAGACCGGTTGCCGCCTAGCGCACCGTCATGAAGACCGCGCTCGCCCCGGGCATCGTCAGCACCCCGTCGCATACGGCGGCCTCTTTGCCGAGGGTGTAGAGGACCTCGTCCACCTCGTACGGGCACGGGCACGTCACCACGCGGTCTGCCGGGTTGAGCGCCACGAGCACGCGCTGGCCACCTGCCTTGGGCGCGCCGTCGCTTCCGCGCTCGCTGCGCAGGTACACGAGCGGATACGCGTCCTTCTCGCAATACACGAACTCGATGGCCCCCTCCGTGGCAAGAGCCGGGTTCGCCTGGCGCATCGCGATGAGCCGCTGGACCTCGCGCCACAGCGAGCGCTCGTCTGCCATCTCGGCGGCCACCGTCGGCGCATCGGGCGCCGGATCCTGCGCGATGTAGAGCCTGTCTGCCGGCGCGCCGGAGAAACCGTGGTTGACACCGTCATCCCACTGCATGGGCGTGCGCGCACCGGTGCGCATATAGCCGCCCTCGACCGACGTGACGTCGAGATGCCGCATGCCGATCTCATCGCCGTAGTAGATGAAAGGACAGCCCGGCATCGACAGGATGAAGGCGAAGGCCATCTTCATCTCCTCGGGGTCGAGATAGCGGCGCAGGCGCTCCATATCATGGTTGCCCGAGGGGATGCACATGAGGCCGCGGCCGTCGGTAAGATCGAGGTTGCGCTGGTAGGTGGCCACAAACTCGCTCGCGTCGCCTTTGCCCTCGCGGCTGAAGAACGGATGCGGCACAGCGCGGCTGTGCTCCGGGCGCCGGAAGAGGTCCATGTAGTGAGAGGTGCCGAACTGCAGCAGGAAGTCCATATGGAAGCCCGCGCGGATGGTCTTGTCGGGCTCGCCCCACTCCGAGATCAGCACCGCCTCGGGATAGCGTTCGTCAAGATAGGCGCGCATGTCCTGCCAGAGGGCGATCGTCGCCTCTTGGTCCGGGTCGTTCTTGACGAGCGAGCCCGCCATATCCACGCGAAAGCCGTCTGCGCCCCGCTCGAGCCAGAACGCCATAACGTCCTTCATGGCCTGGCGGGTAGCGAGCGCCTCGGGGCTGTCGACCGCGCTCTGCCACGGCTGGTCGACTTGGGCGAAGCCATAGTTGAGGGCCGGCTGGAAGGCAAAGAAGTTGACGCCCACCGCACCGTTGCGCTCCGAGATGCCGCGCAGCACGCCGTTGATGCCGCGCACGTCCATCGGCGCCCAGACGTTATCATTCCACACGTAGCGGCCGGTGAACTCATTCTCGCCGGCACGGCAGGACTCCTTGAACCAGGGATGCTCGATGGAGGTGTGCCCGGGCACGAGGTCGAGCAGCACGTGCATGCCGCGCCGGTGGCACGCGTCAAACAGGCGGATGAGGTCGTCGTTGGTGCCGTAGCGCGGGGCCACGCGGCAGTAATCCGCCACATCGTAGCCGGCGTCGCCAAAGGGCGAGACAAAACAGGGGTTGAGCCAGAGGGCGTTTACCCCGAGCTCCTGCAGATAGTCGAGCTTCTCGATGATGCCGGGGATATCGCCGATGCCGTCGTCGTTGGTGTCGTTGAAGCTCTGCGGATAGATCTCGTAGAAGACGGCACGGTCAAGCCACGTGTTCATGTTGTGCTCCTTGTCTCGCCGCCCCCGATGAGGGGCCCGTACTCTGGCATGGTACTGAGCGGCGGCCGTCGCCGGGACGCGCCGTCGCCATCACCATTATGCACCGTTTGTCTAAGTTGTACGTACAAGTTTTGCAAACGGTCGGTAACGCAGGGCGGGAGGTAGCGCATGGCAAGCCGGAAACCGTCGGCTCGGGCGAAGCGCCGCGAGGAGTTTCGCGCGGAGCTGGGCGGCTTTGACGACGTCTTTGCCCGTGAGGAGGAGCGGAGCGAGGAGCTCGCCGCGCGCCGCGAGCACGCCCGGTACGAGAAGGCCTGCGCCTCCAAGATGCGCTACGCCACCAGAGGCGATGCGCTCGACGCCATCGCGGCCTGCGCCGAGCACGGCCGCCGCGGTCTCACGTGCTACAAATGCTCGTATTGCGGCGGTTGGCATCTCACGTCTCACCCGTGGAGCTAATCGCGCCCGTCGGCGCCCGTCGCGAAGCCGTGCCGGACGGTACCGTCCCACCGCTTTTTTGCGGGGGCAATCAGCCGAGGCAGCTCATGCAGGGCGTGTAACCGAGCGCCTCCGCCTCGGCGATGGTGCCCGCAAACTCCTCGCGGTTGCGCGGAGACATCTCCTGCGCCCCCTCGCATGCGGGCAGATGGATCTTCTGGGAGCGCGTATTGAGCACATAGGTCCCCTCGGCGTTTGGGTCGACCGACGAGACCGCACCCGCATCCCCTGTCGCGTGGGGACGCCCAGCCGTGCCCTCCTCGTCGGGCGCGGTGCCGGCATCCTCGGCGACCGTTGCCGCAGCGTCCTCATCGACCCATGCCTGACCCGTCGCATAGTCGATGGAAACCCCCGGCTGAACATTGGGGCACCACGCGGAGAAGTTGATCTCGCGCCCGCCGTCCTCAAGCGAGTACGCCTCCATCCGGACCCCGCGGCACACCAGCTCGTCCCCCTCGAACACCGGCGTCGCGCGGTAGAGCACATGATGGTCCGTCTCATAGATGTAATCGGCCACATCCTCCTCAAAGGGGCGCATCGCGTCGGCGTTCATCCATCGCGTTCCCGTCACGAGGTTGCGCTCGTTGGCGTTTTCCGCCGAGAGCGCCCAGCCGATGAGATGGCTGCGGTTGTAGAGCGACTCGCCCTCCACAAAGTCGTAGCGGATGGCATGCCATCCCGTGGGGCGCACATCGCTGATGCTCTCACGCTCCTCGCTGCGCGCGGGCAACGTCTCGGGCCCGAGGCACGCCATCGCCTCGCCGCAGCGCCCCAGCTCATCGAGGTCGCTGTAGTGCTCGTAGCCCGGGTGTTCCTCCGCATAGGCGATCTCGTCGCGCGAGAACGACGCCTCGTCGACCGTGACCTCAGGCGCAGAAGAGACGCCCGCCACGGACGCATCTGTCGCGCGGGAGGGTGCGCTCCCGAGGGCAGAGCAGCCCGCGAGCCCGAGAGCTGATGCGACCAGCAGTGCTATCCAGAGGGAGCTCACACGCGTAACGAGGGGTTTTCTCACGATTCTCCTTCGGTTGGGTATCACGGGTGCGCCGGCACGATCACGTCGTAGCGCACCGCCTTGCCGACAACTTGATAGCTCGGCTTGACCTCGGCCAGAAAGGGCCCCTTCACCGGGCGCTTCACCACGATCTTGCGGGGCCTCGCGGAGAGGGCGGCCTCCATAAGGGTGGCGGCGTCCTCGCAAGGGCGCTCCAGATGGTGCAGGAGCTGGAACTTCTTTTTGACCGCGGCGCTTTTGCGCCGTTCGGGAAACATGGGGTCCAGGTAGACCACGTCGGGGCGATGCGTGAGGCGAGCGAGGCCCTCCACGCTATCGGAGCCGGCGAGGCGCATCCGGCACGCGACGGACGCCGTGGCGGGCGCGTCGCGCGCCCGGTCGAGCGCATCGGAGAGCAGCGCGGCGATGACCGGGTCGCGCTCGAACAGCAGCACCTCAAAACCGGCCGCCGCCAAAAGGAAGGCGTCCTCGCCCAATCCCGCCGTCGCGTCCACCGCAAGGGGCGGGGCGTCTTGGGCGCCCTTGCATCGGGCGGCGCGCACCAGCAGCTCGCGCTGCAGCGCACCAGGGCGGACGCGCGGCAGCATATCCTCAAAATCGGGCACGAGCTCCATGACGCCACCGACGAGGGCCAGCCCGCGCGGCGTCTGCCTGAGCTCAAGTCCCTCCGGTAGCGCTCTTGCCGCCATGCCGACCTCCCCCTTCTATGACGCATGCCACCGCACGCGCCGCCAGCCATCCCAGCATAAGGCCGAGCGCCGTGCCGGCAAGCACGTCCGTCGGCCAATGGACAAACAGATACAGGCGGGAAAACGCCACCAGGAAGGCCAAGGCGACGGCAGCCAGCCATACGTTCCCCCTACGCGTGCCCCGCGATGCGGCAAGCGCGCCCGCGCAGGCAAACGCCGTGGTGGCATGGCCGGACGGAAACGACCAGCCGCCGGGCGCCGGTGCAATCAGCGCGACGGACCTATCGACCAGGTACGGGCGCGGCCGCATCACCCAACCCTTGATGAGCGGGACGGCGAGCTCCGCCGCCGCGACCGCCGCCAGCACGGCGACGCCCGCCATGCGCGTCGACCGGCGGGCAAGCAGGAATACGGCGATTGCCAGCCAGATCAGCGCATGCGAGCCGAGCATCGACGCGGCGACCATCACCGCGTCGAGCACGGGGCAGTGCAAGCCCTGCAGGACATACAGAAGGTTGAGCTCCCAAGCGCCCATGCACGCACCGCCTCCTCCCCTTCGCGCGCGCCGAACCGCAAAACCCTATTTTCGCAAAAGTCCGGTGGCGGGGCACCCGCTTCCAACAACCTTCACCACCGAGGCGCGGCCCCGCTCGCGCGGCTCCCCCGCACAGCCGGGCCGCGCGGCCCCGATGCCTCGGATGATGACGCGCGGCTCACGCGCGGGGCGCCGCCACCTGGCGCACGCAGGCGGCCGTCGTCAGCGCGTAATACCCCGCTAAGAGCATCACGGTGACGGCGACCACGCCCAAGGCGAAGAGGGGAAACCCCTCTGCCCCCATCATGATCGAGATCATGCCGATGAGCGCGAAGCCAAACAGGCAGTGGAGGAACGCGAACGCGAGAGGCGTCGCAAAATGCACGGCAACCTGGGTGCGCAGCGACGCACGCACCGCGGTCTCGGGCGCGCCCAGCACATGCAGGGTGGAGTACGAGCGAACCTGCCCGGGCATCTGCGCGAGCTGCTGCAGGGCAAGCACCGCTATCGCGGCCACGAGAAACGCCGCCCCGTAGAACACGCACGCAAACGCGACCGGGGCAAGCGCCGCGGCGCCCGCAGGCGCCTGCGGGCCGCGCAGCCCCGCGCTGAACGCAAAGCCCACCACCATGAGGCACATCGACGCCGCCAGAAGCACGCTCTCGGCCGCCATCGCGAGCGCGGCGCTCTCGGCGCGGGCCTCGAGCTGACGGACCGTGAAGGGGGCAAGGCCGCGCCAATAGCGGTCCGGGCGGGCGCGCAGCCGCTCGGGCGCGCGCTCGGCACCCATAAGCTCGACGAGGGGCCGGCAGCGGATGCTCGCCACCGAGAACCCCGCGGCGATGACGCAGATGATGAGGAAGGTGAGGGCGGTCTGCAGCGCGGCGGCAGGGGCGATTGCGCATCGGTGAGGGAGAGTGTGAGCAGGTAGTCGCCCGATGCGAGAAACGAGTAGAGCAGACAGACGGCGAAGGCGAGCGTGAGGAAGTAGACCGAGAAATCGCGGGCGGCACGGCGGGCGTTGCCCCAGGCGAGCTTGACGAGCATGAGCCTCCTCTGACACGAAAGCGGTCGTGCGGCCGCGGCCCCAAGACGGGCGCCGACGGCTCTCGTGCCCATATTCGGCTATCTGCGTCTACCCTGCCATCGATTTGCCTTACCGCGGTCTTACTGTTTTGTAAGGAACGCCCCGTGGAAAGGCGAGCGCGATGGCGAGCACGTCGCCGTCGACGCGCGCCGAGATTGCCGCGCCCATCGCCCGCGCCAGGTTTGCGGCAACCGCGAGACCGAGGCCGCTGCCCGCCGCACGGCGCGTGGCGTCGACCTGATAGAACCGCTCAAAGAGGCGCTCCGCGTCGATCGCCTGGGCGCACTCCACGGGATTGGACACCACCAGCTCGATCGCGTCTTCGCTCGCCCGCTCGGCAACCGTCGGCGCCCCGGCCCCATGGCGGAGCGCGTTGACCACCAGGTTCTGCAGGATGCGCACGAGCGCCTCGCGATCCGCCATGACGCGCACGTCCTCGTCTTCGAAAGCAAGCGACGGCTCCCACCCCCGCTCGGCAAAGGTAGGATACTGGTCCAGCAAGGACTCCTCCACCAAGGTTTTGAGCGCGACGGGCTGAAGCTCGAGCGACAGATCGGGGTCGGTTGACTTGGTGTAGGCGAAGAGCTGGTCCAGAAGCTCGGTTGTCGCATCGATGCGGGCGGCAGCCATATCCAGCTCGTGGGCGCGCCTCTCGGGGTCCGTCTCATCCGCAGCGAGCTGCAGATAGCCCTTGGCCCCCATGAGCGGCGTGCGGATATCGTGGGAGAGCGCCGAGAGATCGCGCTGGAACTCCTGCTGATGCCGCATATCGCGCACATGGGCATCGGCGCCGCGGTCGAGCTCGCCGTTGATAGCGGCGGCGAGCTCGGTCATGCCCGGCATGGTGCCGGCAGCGATCCGCTCGTTGCTCTCTGGGTCGCGCTCGCGCAGCAGGCGCGCAAGATGGCGCACCTCTATGAGGTAGCCGGCGCCCGCGAGAAGCGCACCCAGGCCGATACCGAGCGCAAGCAGGATGAGCAAGATAAGCGGGGAATCCATCAGCGGCTCCGAATACGCGAAACGTTGTCGATCAGATGTCGCGGCGGCGCGCGATGGCGAGGACGACCACGGCCGCAGCCGCCATCCAGATGATACCCGTAAGCACCACCTGGGCGCCCGGCGCGATTACGAGCGCCTGCGAGGAGGAGCCCCAGACCTCGGCCGCGCTCTGGGAAAAGAGCGTCCCGCCCCTCTCCAACAGCGAGAGCGCCGAGGAGGACATCCACGCGGCGAGCGTTTCGAACGCGGGGCGGAGCGGCTGGAGCACGCTCAACATGCCACCAGACAGCTGTGCCAAGGCCTTGAACCCCGCCGGCACCACGCCCGCATGGATCACGAACGCCCCGAAGTAGCTCAGCGGGCTCACGCGCGTCGCATAGACGATAACGAGCGAGATGGCAGCCATCGCCCACGTATTGAACCAGAACGCCGCCAGCCACCCCGCGACAACCAGAGGGGAGTCCGCCTGCGCGTAGCTGAAGCCACAGATCATGCCGCCCAAGGTGATGCAGGCGACGGAGCCGAGCGTTACGACCGCGGATGTCACCCCTGCAAAAAGAAGCTTCTCGAGGAAATACGAGAGCCGACCCCTGCGCGCGCTGAGCACGCTCTTTACGAACCCGTTTTTGAACTCCTGCAGCGCGTGCTCCACCACCAGAAAGCTCACGCACAGCTGAACGAAGCCGACCTGCATGCTGCCGAGATAGGCGGTGTACGAGCCGAAGTCCGAAGGGATTTCGACGGCGTCTGTGCCGGAGAGGGTGGCGTACGCCTGCGTTTTGGCGAACATCATGACACCGATGACGAGCGCATACACCGCGATGAGCGCGATGCCGTACTGCCAGAGGCTCCCGCGAAGCCCCCGCGGCCGCGTGATGCGGTACCAATCGGCACGAAGAAGATTCAACATAGGGCTACCTGCCTTTTCTGCCAGAAGAGAGGAGATACACGAGCGCGCCGATGATGGCGATGTTGAGCACCAGGTCCATCATGTCACCTGCCTTCGCGCCCCGGGCGCGCACCCGCGTCCATAAGCTCGACGAAGTAGTCCTCGATGTCTCGCTCGAGCACGCTGAGCTCCAGCACGACCTGATCGGCATCGTGCAGCACGCGCGAGACGTCCTCCACCGTAGGGGCGCCAGCATGAGAGGCATCGACCGCGGACCCGCCGAACGACGCCGCGGCGGCACGCGCACCGCCGCCGATGACGATGGCCTGGTCGGGCTCGACGCGGTAGGTTGCCCGCGGAAGGCGCTCCTCCAACAGGGCGAGCGTGCGGGCGGGGTCCGTCGTTCTCACACGGATAGAGCTGCCGCACGCGGCATGCAGCTCCTCATCGGTAAACTCGCGCACCATCCGCCCGCCGGCGATAACGCCAAAACGAGTGCACACGCGCATGAGCTGATCGAGCACATGGCTTGAGATGAGAATGGTCACGCCGCGCTCGCGGTTGAGCGAGACGAGCGCACGGCGCAAATCGCGCGTGGTCTCGGGGTCCATACCGTTAAACGGCTCATCAAGCAATAGCACGTCCGGAGAGCCCACCAGCGCCAACGCCAAGCCGAGGCGCTGCTTCATGCCCTGCGAGAACTTCTTGACCTTGCGCGGGCCCGCCTCGCCCAGCCCCACCAGCTCCAGAAGCTCGGCTACTTGGTCTTTAGGGTGGATGACGCCCAGGGCGAGCGCCTTCATCATGAGGTTCTCGGCAGCCGAGAAGTTCATGAGCACGCCCGGCTCTTCGATGAGCGCACCGAGGCGCGAGGGCGCATCCGAGAAGCTGCCCGCGCTCTGCGCGGCATCGACGGCACCGCGTCCGGCTGCATCCGCATACGGACCCGCGCCAAACAGCGTGAGGGTGCCCGCGCTCGGCGTGGCAAGGCCGGCGATCATCTTCATGGTGGTCGACTTGCCGGCTCCGTTCTTACCCACAAACCCGTAGATATCGCCGGCGCGCACCCACATGTCGAGCGCGTCGACCGCAGCAAAGCGACCATAGCGCTTGGTAAGCGCGCGGCATTCAATCACGTTCACCGTATCTCCTATCGTCTTGCGGCGACATGCCGCACCCTACCCGTCACACACGAGTATGGGGAGCGGGTTTTCAGAAAGGCTGAATCAAAGATAAAGAAAACTTCAAGATATGCGCGGGCCGCGCATCATGAAGCGCTCGACGGCCGGCGGGTGCGGCGGCCCTCACGCCTCTGCAAGCTTGAAGCCCATGCCCCACACGGTCTTGAGGTAGCCGTCGGTTCCCGTGGGTTTGAGCTTGGCGCGGATATTGGAGACGTGCACGTTGATCGTGTTGTAATCCGCAGCGTACGGCTCGCCCCACGCGGCCTCGAAGAGCTCCGCCTTGCCAAACACGTGCTTGGGGTGCGTCATGAGCGCTTCGAGTATGTTGAATTCGATGCGGGTGAGCTCGACGGCCGTGCCCGCCACCCAAAACGCGCGGGCATCTGGATCGAGCTCCCAGTCGCGGAAGCGCAGGATGCGTGCGGGGGCGCCGACCTCGCCGTCATCGGCTCCAGCTCGCGCGTCATCCGTATCCGCCGCACCGAAATCGGACGCGGCGGCCCGGGCGCGGTGCCTGAGCTGCACCTCGATACGCACCGCAAGCTCATCCAGGTCAAATGGCTTGGTGAGGTAGTCGTCCGCCCCGAGCTTCAGAAGGTCGATGCGGTCCGCCGCCGCCGTGCGGGCCGAGATCACGATAATCGGAACCGTCGCGTCGCGCTTGCGAATAAGGGCGACCAGTTCCTCACCCGCAAGCCCGGGCAGCATAAGGTCGGAGACAACGACGTCGAAGGGAAAGGTGTCCGCGCCGATCAGCAAACGGGCCTCGCTCCCCGAGAACGCCTGCGCGCAGCTCATACCGCAACGCGCCAGATGCGTCGCGACGATCTCGTTGATGTCCGCATCGTCCTCCACGATGAGCACGCGCGTCTCGGCCATGCCAGCCCCCTCAAGCGCCCCGGTCCCTGTCGGCGGAAGCATACCAGAAGACACGAGCTGTGGGGTTGCCCGGTGCAGCTAGCGCTCGCTGTGCCCGAAGGCCTCCCACAGCAATGTGACGATGCCGCAGAGCATGCCGCCGACGGGCCAGGCGACCCAGAACCACATGGCAGAGGTGCCCTCGGGTGTCCAGCTATCCATATCGGGCGCCGTGAGAACCGGAGCGAACAGCAGCGCCAGGGCGATGATGGTCGCCGCGATCATGATGGCCCCGCAGACCGCCTCGAGCTTCCTGCTGCGACGCTTCCGGTCGAGCAGCGCCGAGCGCATGCTCTCGTCCACCTCCGCCGCCACGATATCTTCCACCTCGAGGTCGTCTGCCACGGACTTGTTGTAGGCGGCGACGTTGGTGCGTCCGAGCAGCATGCCCGAGCGCACGATCCACCACACGCCGAGAGCGATGAAGAACAGCAGGAAGAACAGGGCGGCGTTCTCCGCCATCGGCTCCACCATGACGAGGCAGCCGATGCCCGCAAAGATGAACGCGATGCCCGCAATGAGGCCCGTCGAGAAATCCCGGCGCGCCTTGGCGCGGTCGTCCTCGGTATAGAAGTCCTCCACGTACGGATGCGCCCTCTGAAACGCCGCATGCTCCATCCCGGCGGGCACGAGAAACGCCAGGCCCACCAGCACGCCCGCGAGCACGATGATCACAAAGAGCCCGTCGCGCGCCCCGACCGGGGCGAGGTCGTGCGCCCCCTCAAAAAAGAGGCCTATGGCGATACCCACGAGAATGGCCGCGATACCCGCGGGAACTTTCAGCGCCATCATGCGCTGATGCTCGTCGTAGCCGCAGACATCGGTAGGCGGGCCCGCCGGGATGGTGGCGGCGGTATCCGGCGCCGCGCGCCCGGTGAGGTCTCCGGTCACCAGCTCGTCGAGCGAGCATTCGAAGATCTGGCAGATCTTGAGAAGCTTGTCCATCTCTGGCTGGCTCTTTTCCGCCTCCCATTTTGTGACGCTCTGGCGGGACACCCCGAGAAGCATCGCTAGCTGTTCCTGGGTCATATGGCGCTCGGCGCGCAGGTGCTGTAAGTTATCGCGGAAGCTCATGGCGGAGCCTTTCGGTCGGAGCCGGGCGCGAATCCTCGCAGGAGGGCCCGGCCGGTCGTATCGTCTGCCGGCACCATGTAGTTTAAGGTGTCACAACGCCGCGCACCACCAACTGGCGGTGCGCATTTTTGCCCATCTCTTGGCAACCACGAGGCGCCCGCGGGTTGCCTTTCGCAGGTAAACGGTGCTGTCTGCATAGGGAGCCAGAGATACGCCACCACGCGGTCAGCACTCTGACGAACGAGATGCGGGCGCCCCTTCCCGCGCCTTTTCCCAAGCGCACACAACGCTGCGGTGGGCAGCCTTTCCTGCCGAGCGCGCAGCTTTGACCGCCTCGCGCCTTACCGCCGCCGCGGCACGCTCCGCGACGGCATCGAGCCTCTGCTCAATCTTGGTCGCCGGGCGCCCGCTGTAGGTGCGCTGCCCCTTACTCGCCAGCGCGACGCCTCCGGCGATAGCCGCCACGCCCGGCCCGGGCAACACGCAAAGCGGAACACCCGCCACGGCGAGCGCCGCACCAGCCGCCATCTGCACGGCACCCTTTGCCTTGACGAGGGGAGAAACAATCCGCTTAGTTCTTCCGTCTTGCGCTTTGGACACGCCGCATCACCTCTGAGCGACCTCGTATGCGTACCATGGACTGCCTATACCCCGCACGTACCGGACGCATAACGCAAAAAGGGCCGACGTTGCCGCCGGCCCTGACTTGATGATGGAGCGGACAACGGGGCTCGAACCCGCGACCCCAACCTTGGCAAGGTTGTGCTCTACCAACTGAGCCATGTCCGCACGCGAGGGATTACTATACGCGTTTTTTTGCGGAGCGCTCCCCTCTCCCGAGGTCTCCACAATTGGCACCCTGCCGCCGGCCCGAACCGCCCCTCCCGCCACCCCACCCTGTAGAGGAAGTCGCGTTTAGGCCCCCTAGAAGACAGAAAAACGGGCCTAAGCGCGATTTCCTCGAGAAGCGGGGAGCAGATGGCGGAAAACTGCGCGCACGTCGATGCGCCGGCGGTCGCAAACGAGACCCAGCGCGGTCGCCCTCCGCCGGACGTCAAACGGAGCGCACCGCCGTACCGCTACGACGCCTCGCTCTCGCGCCAACGCTTGAGCGTGGGCAGCACCGCTCCGAGCAGCGACGCGCTCTCGTCGACCGTCCAGCCCATGGCCTCCGCCATGCGGGGCGCGCAGTCCTCGATCATGTCTTCCATCGTCGTCTCGTAGGTATAGGCGCCCCCGTCATAGCACCATCGGCAGAAATCCTCGGTCTCGGTGCCGTCCGCCTCATGACCGTGCTGGTCGGGGGCGGTGAACATCATGCCGCAGCTCTGGCAGTAGTGCTCCGGCATCTCAAGGAGCTCGGTGATGGGGACGTCGAGCTCGCGCGCGATGAGTTTGGTCATGTCGATACCCGGCGTCGTGGCACCGCTCTCCCAGCGTCCCACCGCCTGACGCGTGATGAACAGGCGCTTCGCCAGCTCTTCCTGTGTTAGCCCGCGCTCGCGGCGCAACCTGGGCAGTACGTCTTTGATGGCCATGGATCCTCCTCGCTCTTGGTGTCCGCTGCGACCATTATCGGGTGGGCCCGCGCCACGCGGCAAGCAACAGGTTGTTGCATCAGCCCCGTCATACCAAGGCGACCGCTCGCCTCACCCGATACCTGCGTGCTGAAGGATCGTGGCCACGACCTCCGATTTGGCGTCGGCGTAGTGCTGAACGTATTTCCACTGCCTGCCGGCAAGGGCGCGCTTGGTCGAAGCGTAGAGTTCCCGATCGTCCGCATGCGCCCTCAGCCAGTCGCGAAAAGCGACCATCCGCGCCGCTTCGCTGCAGCCCTCCGAGAACACGTGCAGGTTCACCTCGGGGTCCGTGCCCTTGAACATGCAGTGCTCGTGCCAGTCCGACTCCCGTATCCTCAAAACGTATCCCGCCCGCTCAAGCTGGGGTACATACGACGGCTCGTCGGCGGCGTCATCCACCAGAAGTAGGATGTCGATGATCGGCTTGGCGCAGAGCCCCGGGGCGGACGTCGAGCCCACGTGCTCGACGGATCGAGCGCGGCTTCCCAGCGCCAAAGCGATCCGGCGCCTCTCCCCCTGGAACTGCTCAGGCCAATTTGCATCGTACGCGCTGAGAACGACGCACCCATTCAGCTCCCGCGCACCGCCCACGCTCACTTGACGAAGATAGTCATCCGAAGGCATGCCGTCTCCCATCAATGTCCACCGGCATGGTAACGCCATCACGACCTGCGGGCACGCGGGCAGGCGCGCGCCCGCAAGGACTGCAGGCGCCCTAAACGGCTCCGGGACCTTGAATCTCAACCTTGAGATGCATCGCCTGCGCTGCGGCGCGGGCGGACCCACGCGAGAATCCCCTCGGCATCGTTCACAGAAACATCGCGCAGGACCAGGTCGCCCAGTGCGGCAGTCCTCGCGACATACGTCGCAACCCGTACCCGGCGCTGAAGCGGGGACTCCGAAGCCGTCACATGTTGCAAACGGGAGCGGGGTACCACCTCGGTCCAGCGCTTGATGCCGCCTACGACCATCACGAGGCGCGTGCGGTCGTGCCCGATGCGGCTGTCGCGATACCGGAGCACGGCTCCCACCACCATGCGCAGAGCGATCGCGACGCCCACCACGCCGAACACGACGGCGAGCGCCTGGCGCAGAGTGGCCCACGGCTCCCCCGACGGCAGAGCGCCTCCCGCAAGCGCGCACGAGCCCGCAAGCGCCGCGGCAAGAAGCACCGCCTTCGCGCTCGTGCGGACCGCCAGCCGCCGCGCCGCCGCTCGCGGAAGCCGCGCCAGATCCGACGCGCGCGGCGCTCCGGCAAATTCGGGGACGATGGCCTCCAGAAACGCATCGAGCTCGGACATGCGTATAAACGGGTGCAGGACCATGCCATCTGCCGTCGACGATTCGTCCGATGAGCCGATGCTCCCCACCACCGACGCCCGCACCTCCGCATAGCCCAAAAGTTGGCGCACCAGTCCCTGTCGGATGCGGAGGGACTGGATGCGCTCGGAGGCCACCGCATGCGACGTGCGGCCGAGCAGCCCGCGCTCGACCGTGATGCGCCCGCCCCGGCGCTCGGCACGGTACCCCGCGAAGCTGATCAGGCTGATAGCGAACGAGATCGCAAACCCTATGATCAGCGACAGCGCGAGCAGCAAACCCGCTACGGCGGCGAGCAGTGCTATAGGGAGCGCCGCGATATCCCCGGCCGCCTCCGAGAGGTTAACGAGCCGGCTCTCCTGCAAAAAGTTGATGCCCTGAACGATGAGGATGAGAAACGCCGCCGCCTGCGCGATGACGCGCGTCTCGGTGAGCGCGGCGAGCACGAGGCGAGCGGGCGCCAGCGTAACGCAGGCGTCCGGCGCCTTATCGGGCGTATCGCAGGCAGGGGTAGGGTCGACTGGCGAATCGCCCGTCGCCTGCCGCGCGGACATTCCCTCGACCGCAGGGGCCAAATCCTGCCCCGCAAGCGCCGCCGCCTTGCGCCGGAACAGCTCCTCGCGCAACGACTCGGCGACGCCCGCCTGCAGGCCCTTGATGCTCGTCACCTGGCCCTCGGTATCGGCGGCACCCGTGTCCAGATCGAGCGTCATGATCCCCAACACGCGCTCCATCAGGCTCGAGGACATGTTGACGGTGTGGATGTGCTCGTAGGGGACCTGCAGCCGCCTGGCGTTCACCAAACCGCTGCACAGCATGATGCCCGCATCGGTCAGCTCCCAGGTGCGCGTGCGCCACGTCACCACCGCGCTCACCACGCTTGCGGCAATGAGCAGCGCGGCGCCGGCGGCGATACCGGGAAGCTCCTCCACCACGTCGCCGCCGATCACCCTGACGATCGCCACGAGCGACACGCCCAGGGCGACGCCCAGACCGCTCACGGCACCCGTCACGAGCGAGAGCGGGCTACCGCGGTGCACGCCTTCGAGCGCTGGGTTCGGCGCCTCAAACAACGATCGCCCCGGGTTCGCCATGCGCTCGACATCGTGCCAGCGTTCGCTCTCGCGATGCCCTCTCGCAACGTCCTCGCGACGGCCTTCCGCTGCATTCTCGCGCTGCGTCCCCATAGCCTACACGTCCTCTTGGGCAAGCCGGGCGAGCTCGGCCACGCGGTCGCGCAGACGGCTCGCATCCGCCTCGTCGAGCCCGGGAATCTCAAAGCTCTCGCCCGCCGTAGAGATGCGCACCGCCGCCAGGCCGTGCGCCTTGAGAAACGGCCCCTGACGGGTTTCGACGTGCTGCACGCGCACGAGCGGCACAATGACGCGCTTTTTGACGAAGACGCCGTGGTACAGGTCGACATCGGTGGGCGTCACGTCAAAGCGCCATGTGGCGTACTCCACGCGCGGGCTGATCGCCATGTCAGCAAGTTCGATAACGAGCAACACGCCGCACGCGGCAAGCGGGATGACGAGGGGACCGTTGAAGTGGCGCACGATCAGGGTGGCAACGGCGCCCGCCGCCACGGTTCCCGCCATGAGCGCGAGCGAGCTCGCATACCAGACGCGCAGCATGCGCGGGTCCAAGCGGTGTGAAGGGTGCTCCATGGGCGGCCTCCGCTCCTTGGGGGCATTCGAGCAGTGCTATTCTTAAGGATGATAGCACCCCCCCCCGAGCGAAAGACAACCGCAGCACCCAAAGGCGCCGCTCCGCCCCTCATGCGCGCCGCCCGCTTGCAGCGCACGCATCGTTGCCGGATGCCTGCAGTAACGTGAATCACACCGGTATTATGCAAAGTCTGCTTGTCATTAGTTGCAAAGTATACTATGCTTGTCTTGCAAAGCACGCTTTGCATTGTGCAATCCGGATGCACGGGAAAAGGAGGACTATGAGGAGCCGTATCCGCGAACTCAGGCGAGCGCAGAAACTCAGCCAGGCAGAACTCGCCGAGGCCGTTGGCACGACGCGTCAGACCATCACCTCCATCGAGGTGGGCAAGTACACCGCGTCGCTCCCGCTCGCCTACAAGATCGCCCGCTTTTTTGGGCTCACCATCGAAGAGGTCTTCGATTTCTCAGAGATCGACGAGGACCTGTAACCGCACGCACAATCATCGCCCGTGCGCGTCGCCTCGCCTGATTCCATGCGAGGGCGCCCCGACGCGCCGTCAGAGAGGAGCAGACATGAAAACCACCATCGATACCCTGCGCGAACACGCCAGCACACGCCTCCGGCGCGAAACCATGTCTGCCGCAGCCATCTGCATCGTACTCGTCATAGGCGGCGCGCTCACCGCGACCGAGAGCCTGCCGGCACTCAGCGGCACCACCAGCACATCGGCCTTTCTCTCCGGAGTGGTGATGGGCCTTTGCGCTGTCGCCGCCGTGATCACCATCAAGAATATCGTCAATCTGCGCCGCGCGCTTTCCGACGACCAGGCGCTGCGTCGTCTCTACGCCAAAGAAAACGACGAGCTCCAAGCCCATATGGAGCGGGAGGTCGCGCGGACGTTCATCCAGATCATGCCCGCGCTCGCCGTGGTCGCCATCTTTGTCGGAGCGCTCGTGAGCCTCGAAGCCATGGCAGCGGCGGCCGTAACGCTCGTGTTTCTCTCGGTAGCGCTGCTCGTCGTGAAGGCCGTGTACAAGATGCGTCTGCAAAGCGAGGTCGGTGATGCGGCGGAATAGCGGACAGGTGCCCCTCGAGTCGCAAACCGAGCACCCCATTGCGCCCGCCCCTGTAGGTAGTTCCGTGCAGAGGCGGGCGTTTTCCCAAGCTATACCAGGTACGCCTCGAGCGCTTTGACGAGAAACTCCGTCGCACCCGCGCCGACGGCGCCGTCGTAGTACGCGCGAAAGCGGTCGTCGGCAAGATACATCCGCGCCAGTCCGCGGTGCGCTTCGGGCGTATAGCGGCCCGCGCCCCAATGACCCTGGATCCACCGCGCGTGCATGCGTGCGAGCTCCATCGCCTCCGCACCCGCAGGATCGCCTGTCTCCATGGCGAGGGCGAGCTGCCGGTTAATCTCCTCCCCCAATCGCTCCAGCGCATCCCACTCGCCGCGCGATGTGGAGCGCATCCGCTCGTTCGCCGCATCCACCGCATCGTCACCCCAGCGCGCTCGTGCCTCGCGTCCAAACGCCCGCTCGTTCGCCTCGATCTTCTCGCCCTTTAGCGCCTCAAAGGCGTCGCTCTCGTTCATCTGCTCAATCCTTTCTAAGGAGGCGATCGCCGCTTTCGTGCGGTCAATCGCCTCGTCCAGTGAATCCCTCTGCGCGCTCAGAGTGAGAAGGTGCGCATGGAGCACGTGACGAAGATCGCCCCCTGCACTAGCCAGCAAACTATGAATCGTCGCCACCGACAGGCCGCACGCCCGCATGGACAAGATGCTTGCGAGGCGCTTCGCATCGCGCGCGGTGTACAAACGATAGCCATTCTCCGAGCGTGAAGGACACAGCAGGCCCTCTTCCTCGTAGTACCTGAGCGTCCGAGCACTCACGCCGGCGAGCTCTGCCAGCTGGCCCACAGCATAGTACACGTCATCGCGCCCAGCCTTCGCTTTGACCATGTCGCACCTCCTTGCGAACATAGTGCACCTTGCCGTGGCGGAAAGGTCAAGGGGCGATTGCACCTTACGACGAGTGCCCCGCACAGATCACGTCCATGCGCTCAAAGGCCGCGTTCATACGAGACAGGCGCCCGCAATCGCAACCGAGCCGGTCAAGCTCGGCGATATCGAGCAGGTCTTTCTCTCGGCCGCTCGCCTGCTTTGCAGCGCGACAGGCCTCAAGCGTTGCCATGCCCGTCATCAAACCGCCGGAGCATGCGCGCCGCTCGATGAAATCCTCCTCGGCAACATCGTCCACATGCGCCTCGAACAATGCGTCGAACCCCTCGAGCGCGGCAAACGCGGCGCTCCGCTGGCAGAGCGCACCGCCCGTAAGAGAAAACGGGCAGAAGCTCACGGGCACCCCGTCGATAACCGCACAGAGACCGTAGTCGACGCGGTCGCCGTTGCACATCAGGTCGAGCGAGTCGAACACCTCGACGCGGTCTCCCCGCCCGGCAAACCAGGCGCGCACCGCGGGCATATCCTCCGCCCGCACCGAGAAATCGACATCCCCGTGAAGTCGCCCGGAGTCTCGCCCGGATACCACCCAGGGAACAAGGCCGCCCATCAAAAACACGCTGCCGGCAAGCGATGGCTCGCCCAAGATCCGCAGCGCCACGGCTTTTGCCTGGCAACAGGTAACGCTGCGCGGCGCATCAGCACCGAGGTGGCTCGAAGTATCGTTGTCCATGGGACCACTGGCGCCATGTAGGCGCGTCACGTCATGCTGCTGCACGATGCATCCTCTCTCCGATAAAGGCGCGCGAAACCAGGGGCCCTTGCCCCGCCATGCAGCCTTTTGCGTACAAGCTCGAACCGGATTTAGAGGATGGTCGTCACAGGTGCCTCCCAACGCAGGGGAACAGTAGCCCCATGCTAACACGAAAACGACGGGACGAAGTCCCCTATAGAGCAGCCGCGCTACTCGCCAGTGGCAACTCGACGTCGACGCCCGCGTTCTTTCGCGTTCGCATATGCTCTCAAGAACACGCTCTTGATTTATGCGTTCGCATAAATCACACTTACATATGCCTGCTCTTTTGCGTTCGCATAAACTGGAGGGATATATGCCGGCAATTCTCACCTCTCGCGAGCTTGGAAACATCATGAGGACCGAACGGAAACGCCAAGGGCTGACGCAAGCGGAGCTCGCCGGACTCTGCGGCGTCGGCATCACCTTCCTCTCCCAGCTTGAGAACGGCAAGGAGACCGCCGAGTTAGGAAAAACGCTAACGGTGCTCACGACACTTGGACTAGACGTTTTCATAGAAAGGAGGGGCTAATGGGAGACGTTCTCAACGTTTCTTTGCTCTCCTATCGTGAACCGCATGTCGTGGGAACCATACGCATTCATTCCACACATAATCTTACGTATATGTAATCTTTTGGCAGAGCAGCACATTTTCTTACCTATAGGTAAGAATCACATCCCAACTATACTATTCTTACCTATAGGTAAGAATAGGAGGATTGCCATGGCACGATGCGCACCCATGCAAAGGGCGCCGATTTTTCAAGCAAGCGATCTTGGCGACCTACTTAGAGCGCGACGAAAATACCTCGGATACACGCAGGAGCAAGTCGCCGCATTCATGGGCTGCAGCCCTCGCCTTATAGGAGAAATAGAACACGGCCGTGGTACTGTCGGTATTCAAAAGATCATCGACCTTGCTAACGGCCTCGGTGTCGATATCTTTGCGATACCAAGGGGACAGCGATGAACGTACTTTATATCTTTCGAGAATGGGAAAGCGCATACCAGCTCGTCGGTTCGCTTGTGTTTTCGCAAGGTGAGCTTCGGTTCACATATGCGGATAGCTATCTCTCCTCAGCAGCCGCACGCCCTATTTCCCTCTCCTTACCCCTACAGGATGCGACGTTCTTTTCGAACGAGGCGGCACCCTTCTTTTCGGGCCTTGCGCCCGAAGGCGATATGAAGCGACTTCTCGCCGAATCGATTCATTCAAGCTCATTTGCCGCCATGCTCAGGCGCCTCAACAACGAATCAATTGGTGGTCTGATTTTCAATACGGAACCAGAGGTCGAAGGTGAGCACGCTTCTTACCGGCCCCTCGAAGAACTTGATTTGATTCGCTTGCGCGACGAGCCTCGTACAGCGGCGTTTGAAATGAGCATGAGCTCTCGCCTGTCACTTTCTGGCGCTCAGAGCAAGGCGGGGCTCTATTGTGCCGAGAGCACGACGGGCCGAACCTGGTATCTTCCCGACTCGACTGCCCCCTCCACGCATATTGTGAAAACGCCCCAAAAAGTCTTTCCCGATCAAACGCTTAATGAGGCGCTATGCCTCGAAACAGCAAGGAGATGCGGTTTTGACACGGCAGATTGGGAGCTTTTGAATCTGGATGGAGGAGAGCCGCTGCTTGCCGTCCGTCGCTTTGACCGAACGTTCCCCGATGATCCGGATAAGCACATCAGCGGCCTGCCCGCCCCTAGACGGTTGCACCAAGAAGACTTCTGCCAAGCATCGCTTCTCATGCCCGAAATGAAATATGAGCCAACCGGCGGTAATTACGCAAGTCGTTGCGGGACGATACTTTCCCGTGCTTCGAGCAATCCGTTTGGCGATCGCGCGTTCTTCTTGCAAGCTCTGTATTTCGACTACCTTATTGGAAACTGCGACAACCATCTCAAGAATCATGCCATGCTCTGGGACGAGACCTGGAGAACTTGCGAGCTGGCACCGCTGTACGACATCACGTGCACGACCATCTATCCGAGCATCGAGGCCGAAATGGGCGTCTCGCTTTGCCCGAGCCGCAAGATCTTCGACGTCACCCCTCATGACATTGTGAGAACCTCACAAGCTCTAGGTGTTCCTCAAAAACTGGGCGAAAACCTGTATAAAGAGCTCCACGCAGACTTTCCCAAGGCCCTTGACGCGGCTGCGAACCATCTCGCTCAGCTTGGTTATAACCGTACCGAGTACCTCGTCGAACATATAATAAAAGAGTTCTCCGGCAAAGTGCAGCTATAAGACATGCCAGCGCTTCATATGCGCAGCCGGGGCATACTGTGTCGAGCATATCCCCGGCCGCGTTTAAATGCGCTACTCCCTCTCGAGCAGCTGGCCCATCGCGATGGGATCGTGAGCATCGAGTGGCGTGACCACCGGTTTGCCGTCGGCATCGACCAGGACGGTGATGCCGCTGCCGCCCGTCATGTTGGATGACATGAGCAGGTAGTTAACCCCGGTCTCGGTATCGACGATGATCTTGCGGACGTTGGTCACGCCCTGGGAGTAGACCTCGACAAAACGCTCGTGTGCCATAGCGGTTCCTTTCTGTAAAACGGTAGATGACAGCTATCGTTCAAACATGTTTGATTGATACCAATTTGCATTCTGAAAACCTCGGCAGTACCAAGACGGCTGTGCGTACGCGCCAGCTGCGGACTAGGCTCCGAGCAGCCTCGAGATGATGCTCGCCGCTCCCCACCCGCAGCACAGCCCTATGAGCACGGCGACGATGGTCTGCACGACGCGCCGCGCGACCCAGTGCTCACCGGCGCGCTGGTTGTAGCGGCAGCCGACCTCGGGGTCCTCACCCGCGAGGTACGCCTCCACCGCCTGATAGGCGAACAGCTGGTTATCGTGACGCATCTTGTCAACGAGAAACGCCGCGACCATGGCGGGAGTGAGCAGCGCCGCCGCGGGCACTGCAATATGCACCAGGTCAAGATCCAGCACGATGCCCGCGACCACCCACGCCACGCAGGCGAGCCCGAATGTCGCCATGACGACGCCGAGCCGGCTCATCCTCTTCGCCCCGACCTCGAGCGCCTCGCGTCTATCATGAGCGTCATCCCTGACCAGCGCATCGATGCTGACGCCGAAGAGCTCGCTCAGCAGAAGCAGGCTCTGCACATCGGGGTACGTGCGATCGGCCTCCCAGTTGCCGATGGTGTTCCGCGTCACGAAGACCGCCTTTGCGAGCTCGCCCTGGGACATTCCCAAGCGTTCGCGATGCTCTCTGATGCGCCGCGCGAGTTCCACGCGGCTCCCTCCCGTTCAGGTGGTGTCGGACCGCGCCTACGGTACCATCTTCTTGCTTGGGCAGAAGCGAGGCAGAGTAAAAACGCCCTGCCCAATGTTTTGGGCAGGGCGCTGAGCTGGTGCGTTGTACCTTTGATGCCATGCTCCCCGTCTTGGTGCCGCGTACGGCAGCAAGACGCGCGACGGCTCAGGCGCCCGGATGATACGGGCAGGCTCCCTGCAGACAGGCGCTGTTCGCCTCGAAGACTGAACACGAGGGAATCGCATCGCCCTCAGCTAGATGCGTCCCCAACTCCCGGTTGAACCATAGCACCGCCGCACGGACCGCGATGCGCGCATCGCGCTTGCAGCACCGCGGCGCACCGGCGCGCGCAATCCGCTGCAAGATGTCCGCGACCATGAGCTGGCCCTCGCTCCACCCCTCACGCCTCAGCGGCGCGCTGCCCGCCATGATGGCGAACGCCATACCGCAGGACGCCGCCGCGCCGCACACGCCCCACTGGGCGCACGCCGCACCCGGCACGCAGGTGGCGCGGCGCTCAAGCTCGGCAAGGTCGTTCGCGAGGGAATCCCGCGCAGCCTCTCCGTCTTTGCCCGCACAAGAGCACGTGAGCAGCGCCGCGCCCACCAGCACGTGGTGCACCGGACCGAAAGCCGGGCACTCGTCGCTACCCATCAGCACCTCTAGCAACGCGGCGGGGTCGTTTCCCTCCCATGCGAGGCATGCGCTCTCGATCCACGCAGCTTCCATCGGTACCCTTTCTCTCGTTCCAAGGCTTGGGCTATAGTATATATCGATATTCGTCAATCTACCATATT